>CAZMRP010000607.1:0-3738 GCA_964568275.1 uncultured Myxococcales bacterium | reverse complement strand
ACGCCGCCGGCCAGCGCGGCCGCCGCGCCGAGACCCAGCAGCGCGCGGCGCCGGACGACCCGGCCTGCCAGCGCGTGGGCGCAGCCCCACAGGGCCAGCGCCAGGCCGAAGGACGGCAGCAGCAGGTAGCGGTCGTTGACCTGGAAGGTCATCGGCACCAGGTTCGAGACCGGCAGCAGCCCGAGCAGGAACAGGGCGACGCCGAGCGCCACGCCGGGGACGGTACGCCGGACCTTCCACAGCAGCGCCAGCAGCGCGGCCAGCAGCACCAGGCCGGCGGCCGACCGGCCGTCGAAGGCGCCCAGGCGGTCGATCGGGTAGAGCGGCGAGAGGCTCGCGGGCCAGACCAGCGTGCCGGCGTAGTGCAGCAGGACCTTGGGGGCCAGCGCGAAGCGCGAGCCGCCCTCCCCCAGCGACCGGGTCAACCCCTCGGCGTGCCAGATCCAGGTCACCAGCGCGCCCAACGCCCCGGCGACGACGGCGAGCGGCACGGCGCGACGCAGCGCGGTGCGCCAGGAGCGGCGGAGCGCCCAGCGGTCGAGCAGCGGCAGCCAGAGCGGCAGGAACAGCACGGTGGTCTTGGTCAGGGCGGCGAGCACGAAACAGGCCAGCGCGACCACGTACGGGCGGTCGAACGTCCGTTCGGAGCGCACGTACAGCAGCAGCGCCAGCGCGACGAAGACCAGCGACAGCACGTCCTTGCGCCCGCTGACCCAGACCACCGATTCGACGTGCGACGGATGGAGGGCGAACAGCAGCACGCCCACCACGGCCACGGCGACGGGCGCGCCGAGTCGCCGCAGGAAGGCGAGCAGCAGACAGGACCCGAGGGCGAAGAGGGCGAGGTTGAACAGGTGGGAGCCGACCGGGTGGAAGCCCCACAGGGCGTGGTCGAGCTGGTACGAGGCGACGTGCAGCGGCTGCCAGGCCTCGTTCTGGATCGAGCCGAACATCCGCGCGGTGTTGGCGAGGTACGGCGGCCCGACCAGCGGGTTCTCGAAGGCGAGCCGGTCGTCGTCCCAGCGCAAGAGGTCGCCGTCGAGGCCGGGGGCGTAGGCGACGCAGGCGGCGACGACCACCACGACGTAGGGCCACGCGGCGCGCAGGCGGGCGCCGAGGCCTTCCGCGGAGGCCGGCGGGCTCGCGTCCGTCCGGATCACCGCACGACCGTCGGGATCCCGTCGCGGACGGCGGTGCCGAAGAACTGCGAGACGCGCTCGCGCGCCGTGGCGTCCTCGGTGGCGACGAAGTGCCCGTCGTGGTCCGCGGCGGGATTGTGCTGCGAGAGCACCGCGGTCACCTCGTGGCCCGCGGCCCAGCGGTTGGCGGACGCCGGGAGATCGGTCGGGGTGAAGCCGAGGTCCTCGAGCACCGGCTCGGCGACGAGCAGGCCGAGCGCGGAGCCCATGGCGGCCTGGGTCTCCTTCGGGGTGTAGGTGTCGGCGAGGCCGTAGAGCTGCAGCACGCTGCGCGGCAGGTACGGCGCGCCGGTCGCGTCCTGGAACGGGACGGAGATCACGTAGCGCCCGTAGTTCACCGGGTCGGCGACCTCGAGGTAGGTCTGGAACACCGACAGCGCGGGGTGGAAGCCGCCGATGTCGGGGTCGGCCAGCGCCATCCGCACGGCGCCGGCGATGGGGTACGGCGAGGTCTTGGTGAGCAGCGAGTCGATCAGGGAGCCGCCGTTGCCGGAGTAGACCGCGGCGGCGAAGCTCGGGTCGTAGGCCACGGTGGGCACGCCGTGCGTCGCGCCCTGCGAGTGGCCGTAGTAGTAGAGCTTCGTCGTGTCGAAGCGCAGCGCCTCGCCGGTGGGCGAGGTCGCGGCGTCGAGGTCGAGGTTGCCGAGCAGGCGGGCGGCCTGGAAGCCGTCGACCACGCCCTGCAGCACGTTGCCGTACGCGGCCCGCGGATTCATGAAGTTGAAGAACAGCACCTCGGGCGACTCGCCGGAGCCGCCGCGACGGCGGCCGTGCTGGGGCTCGTCGAAGGACAGCACCGCGAAGTGGACGGTCGAGGCGTCGTCGAGCGCCACGGCCGAGAGGTCGGCGGCGATTCCCGAGCGGATGAAGCCGCGGTAGTCGCCGCCGGTGCCGTGGGTCATCAACACGACCGGCCAGCCGTCCTCCGGCATCGCCGCGTCCTTCGGCACGGTCAGCGCGAAGCAGACGTCGGTCTCGCCGTGCGTCTCGGGCAATCCGTCGGCGCCGTAGGTGAACCCGCCGCCCTGGGACTCCTCCCAGTACGGCACGGTCCCCTGCTGGAGCCTCGGGGACGGGAAGGCGCCCTGCAGCTCGTGGAATGCGGGGTCCTCGCCGAAACAGCCGCGGACGTGGTCGTCGCCGGTCAGTCCGTCGTCGCACAGCGAGTGGGCGGCGGCGTCGCAGCGGATGAAGCCGGTGGGTACCGGCACCGGCTCGGCGTCCACGACGGCCTTGGCGCCGGCCAGCACCGGCGGGAAGTCCTGGGTCGTGAACACGGCGGCCACCAGGATCGAGCCCGGGTCGATCTCGTCGTGGGCCAGGTAGGCGCGGAACGGCGCGTAGGCCTCCCAGGCGGGGCCGAGCGCCGCGTCGCTCGGCCGCGCCGGATTGAGCAACTGCACGAAATCGGCGTCGCGGTCCATCCGGTCGCCGTCGCCGTCGCGGATGCCGGCGGTGAGCACCACGGCGTAGGTTCGGCCGGGGAGCAGCGGAGCCCCGCGGGGCGGCTTGACCCCCAGCCAGTGCTGGCAGATGTAGGGGCCGCCGCCGGTCGATGCGCCCCAGCCGAAGCCGAGCCGGGCGTGCGGGTCGGTCGGCTCGGCGGGCGGCGTCAGGTCGACGAAGTAGAGCGTCGCCGCCTCGCCGTTGCCGTCGAGGGTGCTCCAGTCGATGGCGCGGTTGGAGCGGAAGAACACGGCGGAGTTCGTGCCGTAGCCGGTGAGGTCCTCCTCGGCGGCGCGGAGGAAGCGGTCGAGGACGTCGACGGTGAAGCCCGGCATGTCGGGGTGCGGGAAGCCGGACAGGTCGAGGTGGCCGTCGGCGGTGCGGCGGATGTCGTTCGGCCAGGGCAGCCGGAAGAAGTCGTGTCCCGGCTCGAGCGGCCCGCGCGGCACCTCGAAGTGGAAACGCGTCGGACCCTCCAGGTCGCTCGCCGCGCACTCGACGCCGTCCCAGATCGGGAAGCCGGGGCCGCCGTCGGGCGAGGTGGCGCGCACGCACGCACCGTACTGGCCGCAGACGAGGCCGGCGTGGCAGTCGTCGAGGGAGTCGCAGGCGTCGCCGATGTCGCCGACGTCGGCGGCGCGGCGGCAGCGCCCGCCGAACCCCTCGGCGACGCAGACCAGCCCGGGCTCGCAGTCGGCGGTGGAGGCGCACCAGTCGTCCACCCCGCCGGTTCCGGCGGGACGGCAGACGGTCTGCGGGGTACCCGACTCGTTGCGCTCCCACAGGCAGGCCAGCCCCTCCTGGCAATCGTCCCAGAAGTCGCACGGGTCGCCCTCGGCGGTGGTGCCGGCCGGGCCGCAGGTGAAGTTGTCGCGGCAGATCAGGCCGTCGCGGCACTCGTCGTGGTCCTCGCAGCGTTCGCCGATCCCGCCCGGGTCGCGAAGCACTCGGACGCGGTCCGAGCAGTGGCCGACGAGGAGCGGCAGCAGGGCGAGCAGGAGCGTCCAGCGTGTCATGCGGGGTTCCTCCCTGGACCGCCGGGCGCGGGGTGCGCGGCCGGACGGACTCTGCCGGTCAGTTTTCGGTGTGCGGA
>CAZMRP010000606.1:0-3740 GCA_964568275.1 uncultured Myxococcales bacterium | reverse complement strand
GTCGGCGTCGGCGCCGGCGTCGGCGTCGGCATCGGCGTCGGCGTCGGCGTCGGCCGCGGAGCCGGGAGCGAGCCGCAGCACGCCGAACGAGTCGGGGTCCTTGAAGCTGCCGATGCCGGGCGTCCACTCGATCCACCCCTCGCGACCGGCGCCGTCGGCGTCGTTGACCAGGAAGCTGAAGCCGAACTGCTGACCGGGCCCGAAGACCGCGCGGCCGAGGTCGCCGACCGGGATCCGGATCTCGTAGACGGTGTGCGTGCCGTCGCGGCGGACGCCGGCGGTCGACGAGACGGCCGGGGCGGAGGACGGCGCGGTCCAGCGGTCGTGGAGCGGGCCGGCGGCGCCGAGCGCCCAGCCGAGCTCGAAGTCGTCGTCGTCGTCGTAGGCGTGGCCGCCGTCGTCGGCCATGTCGAAGGCGGCCTGGAGCGAGTCGGCGGACCAGAGCAGTTCCGCGGTGGCGGTGTTGTCGTGGACGTCGTCGGTGACGTCGAGGCCGAGGTACAGGGCGTCGGGGGTCCAGAGGGCGGCGAGGCGGGCCGAGAGGTCGGCGGCGTCGCCGGGGGCGTGGTCGGGCGAGACGAAGTGGTCGGGCGAGCGCAGCTCGACCCACGCGGCGCCGCCCCACTCGGCGGCGTCCAGCGTACCGTCGAGCGCGATCGCCGGGGCCTCGACGGCGTCCAGCGCCGGCCGCACGGGCGGCGGAGGATCGTCGGACTCGTCGTCGTCGGCGGCGGAGGAGCAGCCCGGGTCGGCGAGGTCGGCGAGGGTGTCACCGTCGTTGTCGATGCCGTCGGAGCACTGGGTGTCTCCGCCGCCCGACAGCGCGGGCTCGGAGGCGATGCGGTCGCGCAGGGCGTCGAAGGCGGGCTTGCGCGTGAAGCCGCCCGAGCCGTCGCGGCGCGTGATGCCGAAGCCGTCGATCGCGTCCTCGGAATCGAGAATCTCGTAGAAGAAGGAGTTGGTGTACCAGGCCCGCGCGAGCTGCTCGTCGAGCACCCGCATGGTGTAGTCGCGCTGGGTGGCCATTTCGCCGGCATCCGTCGGGGGCTCGCAGCGATAGCCGGTCTCGGTGATCCAGACCTCGCGGTCCGGGACGTCGGCGGGGGCGTGGCCGGTCTCGCGCAGCACGTCGAGGAACGCGCGCCGGGTGAAGGTGAAGCGGCGGTGGTCGAGAGCGTTGACGAAGGAGTCGCCGTCCCAGATTGCGCCGTCGAAGCCCTGGTAGATGTGGTGGGCGTAGATGTCGAACGAGACCAGGGCGGCGTCCATCGCGCGCAGGATGTCCTCCAGCCACACGTCGTACTCGCCGACGTGCGCCAGTTCGGGGCCCAGCACCAGGCAGTCCGCGCAGACGTCGCGGATCGCGCGCAGGCCGGGCACCACGATCAGGTCCACGTACTGCTGCGCGGAGCCTTCCCAGAACCCGTCGAGGTCCACCTCGTTCCACAGACCGAAGTGCCGCACGCCGAGGGCGCGGTAGTGCGTGACGGTGGTGCGGACGTAGCGCTCCCAGGCCGCCGCGTTCGGCACGTCGTTGTTGGGCACGCCGTCGGCGTCGCCGGTGGAGGCGCAGGGCGGCGTGTAGGCCAGCGTCATGTAGACCTGCAGGCCGCGGGACACGGCGTAGGTCACGCTGTCGTCGAGCGGCGCGAACGGCGTGACGGCGCCGCACGGGTCGCCGGTCTGCAGCCAGTTGTTGTCGACCCGGATCCAGCCCACGCCGAGCTCGACGCACAGGTCGATCACCGCGTCGGCGGGAATGTGGGTGTTGATCCCGACGTCGTTGTCGCCGAGCGCGGCGTGTGCCGGAGCGGCCAGCGCCGCGGCCA
Source organism: uncultured Myxococcales bacterium (assembly GCA_964568275.1). Lineage (GTDB taxonomy): Bacteria > Myxococcota_A > Polyangia > DRWM01 > JAAZOP01 > JAAZOP01. The sequence continues at coordinate 1,911 of CAZMRP010000606.1, read as the reverse complement.
GTGCCAGGGTCCCTGCCAGGTGCCTCATCGGTCCGACCTCCGTTGCTAGGGCTCGAGCAGGATCGTCCGGGAACGGGCGGCCTGGGCGTTGTAGCGGTCCCCGGCGTCGCGACGGTAGAGCGTCAGGCGTCCCTCCACGAGGCCGGTGCCGAGGAGGTCGCCGACGTCGGCACCGGAGGGCGGTTGCGGAACGGCCAGCGTCGTGGCGTCCTGGGGCGCGTGGACCGTCCACACGGTCCGCTCGTCGCGCAGCACGTGCAGCACGACGGCGACCCCCGTGTCGTAGGCCGTCCAGGCAATCGCTTCGTGCAACGGGTGGCGCGTGCCGGCGGTCGCCGGGACGTCGATGGTCGGCAGGTCGAGGAACGTCACTGCCGCCGCGCCGCTGGCCGGCCAGCCCGCGACGATGGCCGTCGAGCGTTCCCCGGTCGTCGGTCGGGCCAGCGCGTAGACCGCCAGCGGATCGGAGGTTCGCGGCAGCTGCAGGTACTCGCCCTCGAAGTCGAAGGCGCTCCCGTCCGCGCGCACGTCGATTCGGCTCGGCAAGGCGAGCAGGACCGTCAGGGCGGAGGAGACCGTGGTGGCCCAGAAGTAGCCGTAGCCGTCGAGCGCCAGCGGCGAGTCGGCCCGCAGGCCGATGGGGAACGAGCCCCGGATCGTGGTCGGTGTGGGCGTCAGCGGGGCGTCGAAGTCGAGGTCCGCGGTCGTGGGGGTGGTGACCATCGGGTGGTCCAGCAGGGTCCAGCGGTCGATGACCTGGTCCATCCCGCGGCCCGACGGCAGCGGCTCCAGCACGTGGCTCTCGACGCCGATCACGGTGAACGCGCGTCCGGGTTGGACGTCGATCGACCACGCCGGTCCCGTGCCGGCGTGCTTGTCGTGCGGAATGCTCGCCGAGACCGTCAGGTCGTGGGACGTGTCGGCCATGTGGAGTGCGCGGCCGGAGACCTCGACGAAGTCCGCGGGGGGATAGGCCGGCACGCCGAGCTGCAGTTGGACGTCGCCGTCGGCCTCGGTGATGCCGACCCGGCTGGCCAGGGCGTGGCCGGCGTGCCACGCGCTGACCGTGGCGGTGCCGGCGGCCCAGTGGAGACCGTTGAAGGTGACCCGGCCGTCGGCGCCGGTGGTCTGCTCGGCGCGACCACCGCCGGGGGCGTCCAGGCACACGGCGGCGCCCGCGAGCGGCGGCCGATCGTCGCTCGGCCAGGCGGCGGCGACCACCGTGACGGTGAGCGACCCGGTGGTCACGTCGGCGTCGGCGTCGGCGGCGTCGTCGTCGACGGTCGTGTCGGCGTCGTCGACGGTCGTGTCGGCGTCGTCGACGGTCGTGTCGGCATCCTCGAGGCCCGCGTCGTCCGGGGGGTCCGTCGAATCGTCGCCGCAGCCCGCGAGCCCGGACAGCGCGATCGTCGTGGCGAGCAGCAGAACCAGCTGACCGGGGTGCATGACGTCGTTCCTCCTCGAGCGCCGCGTAGCGAGCCTACGCCGGGCGGCGGGGAACGGCAAGCAGGGGGCCGGGCTCGAGCGCCGGACGGGTCGGGGCCGGCGGGCGGGGACCGGGAGGGAGCAACGAGGGAGGCCGGGGGCGCGATGGAGCGTTCGGCGGCGGGGGGGGGGGTTGACAGTCGGCGGGCCGCCTGCGTAGGTTGCGACCCCGTTTCTCCGGGCCCGGGCGCTGCGGGGTGGGACGGCGTGGCGGCGCGCGCGGTTCCGGCGGGCGAGTTGGCGTGGTGATGGAAGGCACGCGGCAGACGATCGACCTGGTCTCGCAGGCGCGGGTGGTCACCCCGGAGGATCCGGGCTACCCGGCGGCGGTCGGGGCGCTGGTGCCGGACGCCGGGCCGCTGTGGATCGTCGGCCGGCTCCCGGAGCGCTGCGTGACGCTGGTCGGCGCGCGCCGCGCGGACCTCG
>CAZMRP010000605.1:0-3744 GCA_964568275.1 uncultured Myxococcales bacterium | reverse complement strand
GAAACGGATCACCATGCCGCCGCGGAGTGGATCACGGTCAGGCCGCCGCCGAAGCGCTGCGGCGGAATCACGCGCCCTCGGCGGCGACGACGCGATCCATGATGAGCGGACCTGCGAGCACCGGAGTAGGCACTTGCGTAGGCACTCGCCTGCGCCCGCAGAGCGGCGCTCTGATCGCGGGACGGGTCGCAGGTCGATCCGACCCCGGATCGTCGATTGGCGGGGCGCTACGCGGCCCCTGTAGCGTCCTCGCGTGCGCTGACGGGACGGTCGGCGACGGGCGGGTTGGAGCGGCAGGAGGTGGTGGTACGATGACGGGGCGACGAGCCGACTAGCTATCGGTTCGTGGGGGCTACGAGCCGCACCGGAGCCCCCGGCCCCGACCCTTCGGTCGGTCGGGCAGCGTGCGGCAGGACGGTGCGGTGTGGACGACCTTCCGACGCTCACCGACGAGCAGCGAACACGGTTGGATCGGTTCACCCGGCAGCATCGTGACGCGGCGATGCGGGCGGCGCGGAGGTCCGGGTGTTCAATGGATGACGCCGAGGACTGCGCGAACGATGCGCTGATCGACGCAGCAACGCGCTACGATCCAGCGAAGGCAAGTGATGATCGCGCGTGGGTGCTCGGGTGCGTCGAGATCGCCGTCCAGCGCAAACGTCGAGCCCAAGGCCACGCGCCTGTCGCCGTTGCTGACCTCGCGGCGGTCGAACGACAGGCCGAACGGAAGGCGTACCACGGACACGTGTTGAACCCGGCCGGTCCTGCACCCGGCGGCAGGCACAAGATGCAGCGGTTGTCCGCATCCGAGCAGGATCGCGTGGTCGCACTCGTGGCCGACGCGGTAGCCCTCCACGACGCCTTCCTGCCGCTGGCGCGTGCGTTCGTGAAGCGGATCAACGCGCCAACGCGCGGGGACGACTCCGAGCTTGATGTCGAGTGGGCGAAGCAACTGCCGACCTTGCGGCGCATCCTCGGGCCGGATTGGTGCGTGTGGTATGGGGCGGAGATCGCGGACGGGGATCCGGAACTCGCTGAGTGGCAGGCGTCGAAGGTCAAGCACCCTGCGCTGGCCATCGATCGCGCCTCCGACGGTCGGTTGCGGCTGGTCCAGCGTCTGCTGCCCGACCGCCTGTGGATCCCGGACCCCAACTATCCGCCCGATGGGAAACGGCCAACCTGTCCGCCTGGTCACCATCCGTTGTCGCTGCTGATCGAGCCGCCGGAGTTTCTTGGAGCCTTCGACGGACTGCGGCATCGGAAGGGGAGCGGATGGGCTCGAGGCAGCGGACGACCACGCGACGGTGCCCCGTTGGTTGCAGCGTACGTTGCCGCTGCCGCGGCCGAGTTGCTCTATCGGCGGCAACTCGCGGCGTTACCGGAGACGCAGGAGCAGGAAGCGGCTGAGGCTGCGTTCATGGCGGAGGAAGATCGGCGCAACGCGGCGGGAATCGCCACCGACACCGAGTGGGGCCGGGCACGCTCGCGGAAGATCGACGCAGGCCGTGCCTTGGAAGCCGCGAGCAAGCGGCTGGTCCGACCTGCCACGGCGTTGATCGTGGAGATGGCGGCAAGAGGCGCCGTCCAAGCGGGTCGTGCTTCCAAGCTCGAGGTGACCAAGGCGGTGCGGCGCGAGGTCATGCGGGACGGAAAGAAGCCCGTCCCGTCGCCGTTCCCGATGATCAGGATGTCAATGAAGCTGACGTGCGAGGGGTGCCCGACTCCCTGCGCCGGTCCAAGCCCGAAGTGCCGAGGCAGGGTCGCTGGCGTCACGTCGCAGGTGACCATGCCTCAGGGCCGCAGGGATAGATCCGGCCGCCCTGCCGCAGCGACCGTCAAGCCCACCCCGGTCCTTCGGCTGCTGGCAACCATGCCGCACGCGTTCAGGGAGACGCTTGACGCCCTGATCCGGTACAGGCTCGAACGGTAGGCTCCCGCCATCGGCGGGGGGTTTGGGACCAAAACTCAAAGCGGATACGTGCTGCCCACGCCGACGCGGGGCGCGGAGGTGCACGCATGACCGACACGCTACTGTCCATTCCTGAAGCAGCCGAGCGGCTCGGCCTGACTCATTGGTGCATTCGGCGGTGGCTCGCATCCGGCCGGTTGGCGTTCCATCGCGTCGGTGCGCGGGCGATCCGCATCCGGCAGAGCGACCTCGAGCGGCTGATCGAGGCCGGTCGCGTCGAGGCCAATCCCGACGCACGCGTGCCGGACGGCACCGACGAGGTGCAACCGTGACAGCACCGAGTGCGACGACAGGTGCGGCGGTGGCGTGGCTCGAGGCTGTGGCCGAGGCTGTGGCCGAGGCGGTCGTGCGACGGATGGCGGCTGCGGCGCCGCAGGCCACCGGCTCGAGCACGCGCGGCATGAGCTACGCCGAGGCGTCGAAGGTCAGCGGGCTCGGCGTGAGCCTGCTGCGGCGTGCGGCTGCTCGCGGCGATCTGGCGGTCGTGCGGTGCGGGCCGCGTAGCGTGCTGATTCTGCCGGCCGACCTCGAGCGGTTCGTGCAGCGGCGGCGGGTCGGTGCCGAGGACGAGCCGGTGCGCCTGCGCGCCGCGGCGGGCAGTGGCCGATGACGGCGCGCGATCCTGCCGCTGTGGTCGAGGCGTCGGAGCGCGTCATCCTCGGCGCGGCGTTGCTCGACCCGGACGTGGCCGAGGCACTCGTCCGCGACCTGCCGCCCGCGATGTACTCGCGGCCGGAGCACGTCACCATCGCGCAGGCGATACGCGATGCGTGGGAGTGCCGCGGCGCGGTGGACCCGACGCTCGTCGAGTCCGAGCTCGACGCGCAGGGGCGGCTCGCTGTCGTCGGCGGTGCGTCGTACCTCGCATCGCTCATGGATGCCGCGCAGTCCGCGACCGTGCGCGACCGGGAGCTACGGCTGGACGCCCACGCCGCGGTCGTCCGCGAGGCGCACGCGCTCCGGCGGCTCGGCGACGAGGCCCGAGTCATCGCGCGGGCAGTCGAGAACGGCGACAAGGCAGCGGCACGGGCGGCGCTCGACCGGGCGGTGGTCGAGGCGACCCTCAGCGGCGCGAGCACGGCGACAATCCCCACGGTGCGCGCCGACCTCGCGCCCGACGAGCCGGAGGAAGATGTCCCGTGGCTCGTCGAGGGGCTCTGGACCGCCGGAGGTGCCGGTTTCATCGCTGGCGCGCCCAAGTCGTTCAAGACGATGGCCGTGCTCGACATGGCCTGCGCCATCGCCACCGGCGGCGACTTCCTGGGCCGTGGTGTCTGCCGCTCCGGCCCGGTGGTCGTGTACGCGGCCGAGGACCGGCCGGGGGCGGTGCTGCGGCGTATCCGCCGGTTCTCCGCGGGGCGGGGCCTGTCGTCGCCTGCGCCGGTTCACCTGCTACGGCCGGAGTCGGGCCTGCTGCTAGACGAGCCCGCGACCGTGGACCGGCTGGTCCGCACTGTGCGCGACCTCGGTGCCGTGCTGCTGACGCTCGACCCGTTCCTGTCGCTGACCACCGAGGACGAGAACGCACCGGCAGTCGCGCGACCGCTGTACCGGCTGCGCGATGCTCTCCGGCCGACCGGCTGCGCGCTGGCCGTCGTCCACCACATGCGGAAGTCCAGCGGCGAGCCCGGCGACCGGCTGGCCACGCGGCTCCGCGGATCAAGCGCCTTGTTCGGCTGGACGGACTGCCTCTGGTCCGTGAGCGGCAAGGAAGGATTCCAGCGGCTCGACGCCAACGCCCGGCTCGTCGAGGTGGAACTGCGCGAGGCCGAGGC
>CAZMRP010000604.1:0-3746 GCA_964568275.1 uncultured Myxococcales bacterium | reverse complement strand
ACGCCGACGCCGATGCCGACGCCGACGCCGATGCCGACGCCGATGCCGACGCCGATGCCGATGCCGATGCCGATGCCGATGCCGTGTGCGGCAACGACATCATCGAACCCCCGGAGCAGTGCGAAGGCTCCGTGGTCTGGGGCTGCGACAGCTCCTGCGGTACGCCGGGCTACCGGACCTGCCTCCCGACCTGCGCCTTCGGTGCCTGCGTGCCGTTCCCCGAATCGTGCAACAACGTCGATGACGACTGCGACGGGGACACCGACGAGACCTTCGCCTGCCGCCACGGCGCCACCCAGGCCTGCACCAACGGCTGCGGCGGCTCCGGCACCCGCACCTGCACCGAAGACTGCGCCTGGGGGCCCTGCATCACCGGCCCCGAAACCTGCACCGGCTCGTGCTCCGCCGTGCGCTGCGACGAGGACGGCGACGGCGTCTTCGACGAAGGCTGCCCGCTGTGCAACGACGCCTGCTCGAACGCCATGCTGCTGTCCGAGACCGGCTCCTACGAGGTGCCCCTCACCGGCGCCACCGACGATCGGGCCCTCTGCGGCGCCTCGAACCTCGGACCCGACGTCTGGTTCCGCTTCACCCTCGACGTGCGCAGCTACGTCTACCTCGATACCGCCGACGGCGGCTCCGCCACCACCAACCTCGAGGTCCTCTCCGGCGCCAACTGCCCCGCCCTGACCTCCGTCGGCTGCGCCAACACCCGCTGCACCCCCCGCTCCCAGTTCCTCCGCAACCTCGACGCCGGCACCTACCACGTCGTCGTCGAGATCGGCACGACCGGCTCCCCCCCGCTGCGCCTGTTCTTCCAGCGGGCCACCTGCAGCCTCAACAACGCCACCGACATGCACCCCACCGGCCCCGAACGCTACATCGGCTTACCCCCCGGCATGCCGCGCGCCTGCTCCTCCCCCTGACACGCCCCCGGAGCGACCGACGACCTGACCATGATCGGCCTGTGCGCCCCCGCAACCCTCGAGGCCTCCACCTGCGCCAGCCGGACCGACTTCGATACCGTCCTCTACGCCTACGCCGCACCAGACTGCTGCGGCCCCGCCAGCCTCGGCCTGGGCTGCAACGACGACGGCGGAACCTGCGGCACCTTCCCCTCCGCCTCCGAACTCGTCTTCGACGGACGCAAGGGGATCAACTTCCTCTGGATCGATGGCTGGAGCGCCGCCGACCACGGCGAGTTCATCCTCGACGTCAATTGGCACTGAGCCGCGGACCGCCACGCCGCAAACCAGGGAGGAACCACATGCGCCCGACCGCCGCCCTCGCCCTCGCCCTCGCCGCCCTCACCCTCGCCTGCGGCTACGGCCCCACCGTCGGACCACCCCCAGGACCCGTGCCCCACCCCTCCAACGACCAGGGCACCCCCCAACCCGCCGGAGAACTCGCCCCCGTCACCGGCCACGGCGCCCAACGCGTCCTCGCCGCCGGCATCTACCGCGGCGACCTCACCATCGACGGCAACGGCAACGTCGTCCAAGGCGCCGGACTCGACCGGACCATCATCCAAGGCGACCTCCGGATCCACGGCGACGCCAACGTCGTCCACTCCCTCCACGTCCTCGGCAACTGCACCGCCGAAGGCGAAGAGAACGACCTCCGCGGCGCCGCCTGCGGCGAGCCACCTCCCCCCGCACCACGCCCGCCGACGACCGAACCGGCCGCACCCACCCCGGAAGAACCGACGCCGGAACCGGTCGACACCGTTCCTCCTCCGGCCCCGGAATCCTGACCGGCTCCCCACCCGACGGTCCTCGCCAACCACCCGCCGACCCGCTCCAGCACCCCGACCGGTCACCGGACCCTGCCGATCCCACCCGTCACGTGCTAGCTTCACCCCGATGAACCGCACTCTCCCGACGACCACCTGCTTGCTCGCCTGGATGCTCGCGGTCCCCGCCTGCGAGCCGACCCCCGACGGCACCGACGCAACCGACGACGCCGACGCCGTCGAACCCGACCACCCCGACGACGCTCCCGAAGATGCCCCGGTCGACACCAGCCCCCCCGAGTGCTCCTTCGCGCCGGACCCCGTCGGACCCCCGCCGCCGCCAGACCCACCGGAGACCGTCGATTACCTGATCGTCGCCGCCGACCCGCTGCTCGACGCCGCTGCCACCCTCGCCGCCCACCGCGCCTCCCGCGGCCACACCGTGGAGGTCCTGCCCGTCTCCACCGCCCTCGACGACGGCTCCGGCCGCCCCGACACCACCGGCTACGTCGACCGCCTCCGCGGCCTCGTCGCCACCCGCCGCGGCCTGCTCGACCCCGACCGCACCCTCCACCTCCTGCTCCTCGGCGATGCCGACCCCGACTGGGACGGCAGCCCCAACCTCGTCCCCACCGCCGTCTGGCCCGACCCCTCAGGCTGGGTCGACCGCATCACCAGCGACAACCTGTTCGTCGACCTCGACGACGACGGCCTCCCGGACGCCGCCGTCGGCCGCGCCCCCCTCCGCAACCCCGCCGACGCCGCACAGTGGGTCGCCGCCGTCATCGACTACGACTCCCGCTACGAACCCGGCCCCTGGAACCGACAACTCCACGTCTTCGCCAGCGAGGGCGGCTTCGGCGACCTCCTCGACGATGTCCTCGTCGATGTCGGCATGCGCGTCATCGGCGAAATCCCCCCCGAATGGTCCGTCAGCTTCACCTACGCCGCTCGGAACTCCGTCTACACCTACCCGCCCGACCGCTTCAGCGACCGGATCTACCGGTACCTCAACGACGGCGCCCTCCTCATGAGCTACGTCGGCCACGGCTCCCCCTCCGGCTTCACCGACGCCTCCTGGCCCGACGGCCCGAGCGGCCCGATCTTCGACGAATCACGCATCGACGAGATCAACATCGCGCACCGGCCCCCGTTGCTCGTCTTCATCGCCTGCTCCACCGGCTCCTTCGATACCGGCGACTCGATCACCGAACGCCTCCTCCGACAACCCGACTCCTCCCCCGCCGTCCTCGCCTCCACCGAGGTCTCCCACCCCTACTCGAACACGATCTTCGTCCGCGAAATCGAACGCGTCGCCCTCACCGAACGACCCCGCACCCTCGGCGAGCTGTTCGTTCGCGCCAAACACGCCATGCTCGAACAGGACGACGACCTGCGCAGGTTCATCGACGACCTCTCCGCACTCCAACTCGACCCGGAGGAACTCCTGACCCTCCCCCCCGCCCACCTCCAGATGTACACCCTGTTCGGCGACCCGGGTCAGGAACTCCCCTGGCCCCGCGGAACCGTCGACCTCGCCGTCGAAGACGACCGCCTGCCCCCAGGACACGTCGTCCGCCTCTGCGCCCAGGTCCACGGTCCCCCCGCCGGCACCGCCCACGTCACCTTCGAAGTCGTCCGCACCGAACTGGCGCGCCTCACCGAACCGTGGAGCCTCGACGACCCCGACTGGCGAGAAACCGTCGTCGCCAACCACCAGTCCGCCAACGACAAGGTCGTCTGGTCCGCCGACGTCCCCTACGCCGACGGCGGCTTCGGCCTCTCCTTCGTCGTTCCCCCCGAAACCCGACGCCTCGACCACTTCGTCGTCGTCTACGCCGAAAACGGCGTCGACGACGCCGTCGGCTCCTCCCTCGTCCGCGTCCGCCTCGAGTAGCACCCCCCCCCCCCCCCCCCAACCCCCCCCCCCCCCCCCCCCCCCCACCCCCCCCCCCCCCGCCCCCCCGCCCCCCCGCCCCCCCCCCCCCCCCCCCCCCCCCCCCCCCCCCCCCCC
>CAZMRP010000603.1:0-3746 GCA_964568275.1 uncultured Myxococcales bacterium | reverse complement strand
CGAGACCGGCGTCGGGCGGGACGTCGGGGCGGCCGGCGCCGCCGGTGCCGTGGAGGCTGCCGGCGTCGCCGATGCCGCGCCCCCCATCCGCCGCAACACCTCGGCCGCGATCCGCTCGACCACGTCGTCGGAGACCATCTACGTCCTCCTCGTCCCGGCGCCGGGCGCGCGACGGCACGGGGCACGACGGCGAACCGCCGGCCCGCGCCGGCGCGCGCTCACGCCCGGGAGCTCAACGGGCCGCCGCCTACTTCTCGATCTTCGGCAGGATCCCCTCGACCTCGCTGTGCGGCCGCGGGATCACGTGCACCGAGACCAGCTCGCCGACCTTCTTCGCCGCCACGCCGCCGGCCTCGACCGCGGCCTTGACGGCGCCGACGTCGCCGCGGACCATCACGGTGACGTACCCGCCGCCGACGAACTCCTTGCCGACCAGCGAGACCTTGGCGGCTTTGACCATCGCATCCGCCGCCTCGATCGCGCCCACCAGCCCCTTGGTCTCGATCATGCCCAGAGCTTCCTTCTCCACGCTGCACCTCCACGGCCCGATCCGTTCAGGCCTTCGGCTCCCGGTCCAGTCCTCGATCCACGATCCGCACGGGGCCGCCCGGCGTCTCCTCCGTGGAGACCTCGTCGACGTACCCCACGATCGTCGCGTCCACCGGCGGCTTGTCCCCCAGGGCGATCGCCGCGTCGCGCTTCTGGGTCAGCCACACCACGTCGCCCGGCCCCGCGCAGCGGATGCCGTCGACCGCCACGAACGGCTTGCCCAGCGGTTGCAGCCGTTCGTCGAGCCCCTGCACGACGAACAGCCGGTACCCCTCGAGGTTCCGGTCCTTCACCGTGCACACGATCTGGCCCACGACCCGTCCCAGTTGCATCGTCCGCTCCCCGGTCGTCCGGTTCGCCTACCCCTTCGCCGCCCGCTTTTCAAGAGCGGCGATCTTGTCGACCCGCGGCTGGTGCCGCCCGCCGGCGTAGGGCGTCTCGAGCCACAGCTCGACCAGGCTCTGCGCCAGACCCCAGCCCAGCACCGCGCCGCCCAGGCAGAGCACGTTCGCGTCGTTGTGTTCGCGGCTCGAGCGCACGGCGAAGGCGTCGTAGCCCGCCACCGCCCGGATTCCGGGCAGCTTGTTGCAGACGATGGCGCTGGCCTGGCCGATGCCGTCGATCATGATCCCGACGGCGTCGCCGCCCGCCGCCCGGTTGCCCACCACCGCCTGCGCCACCAGGAAGGCGAAGTCCGGGTAGTCCACGGCCTCCGTCGAGTGGGTGCCGAAGTCGCCGACCTCGTGCCCGCGCCCGGTCAGCCAGGCCTTGAGCTGCTGCTTGAGCGCGAAGCCGCCGTGATCGGCGCCGAGAAACACGCGAGGCTTGTCCATCCTACCGCCGCTCCTTGGCGCGCGCCGTGGCCGCCGCGATGGCCGAGAAGGCGACCGGGTCCAGCGACGCGCCGCCGACGAGGAACCCATCGACGTCCGGCTGCGCCGCCAGTTCCACGGCGTTGGCCGGCGTGGCGCTGCCGCCGTAGAGCACGCGCATCGCGCCGGCCCGGGACCAGCCGAACAGCTCGGCCAGCCGCTCGCGCACGAAGGCCAGCGCCTCCTGGGCCTGCTCCGCCGTGGCGTTGCGCCCGGTGCCGATGGCCCAGACCGGCTCGTAGGCCACGACCAGCGCCGCCGGGTCCGGCGCCGGGAGCCCCAGCCCGGCCAGCGCCGTGGTGAGCTGGCCGCGCAGCACGCGGAACGTCGCCCCGCTTTCCCGCTCCGCCAGCCGCTCGCCGACGCACAGGATCGGCCGCAGGCCGGCCGACAGCGCGGCGCGCAGCTTCTGCGCCACGAGGTCGTCCGTGTCGCCGAACAGTGCCCGCCGTTCGGAGTGCCCGACGAGGACCCAGCGCGCTCCGGCGTCGACCAGCATCGCCGGAGAATGCTCGCCGGTGAAAGCGCCCTTGGGTGCGGGGTGGACGTTCTGGGCCCCGAGCGCCGCCGTGCCGGCCGTTCCCAGCGCCTCGCGCAGCACGGGCAGCAGCACCAGCGGCGGGCAGACCACCAGCTCGACGCCGGCCGGCGCCTGCAGCCTGGCCGGCCAGGCCCGCGCGTCGGCGGCGAGCAGGTTCATCTTCCAGTTCGCGGCGACCAGCGGCACGCGCCGTCCCGGGGTGGTCGCGTCGAGCGCGCCGGCATCGCCTGCGGCGAGCACCTCGCCGAGAACCTGCCGCACCAGCCGTTCGACCTCGTCCCGCGTCGCCATCGCCTAGCGCTCCACCGGCCCGCCCTGCTCGGGGGCCCGCAGGAACCGCCGTCGTCCCGTGGTCTGCAGGTGATCGATCACGCCGACGACGATCGCCTCGCACGGCGCGTCGTTCGAGTCCATCAGCTGGCGCGCGCTCTTGCCTTCCTGGACCACCAGCACGTAGTCGCCGACGCCGGCCTGGGCGGCGTCGACGGCGAGGAGCGGCGGGTCGGCGGGCCGCGCCCGGTCGTCCACGGGGCGCACCAGCAGCAGCTTGTGCCCGTCGAACCGTTCGTCGGCGACGGTCGACACGACCTGGCCGACGACGCGTGCGATCCTCACTTGCCCCTCCCGCGCCCGCGCCGGCGCAACCCGAGTCCGCCGCCGCGCGGGCCGCCCGGGTCGACGACGCAGAACTCGCCTCCGCGCCGGCCGGCGAGCAGGCCGTCGAGCTCGGGGTCGGGGTTGGGGATCACGTGGGTCCCCTTGAGCCGTCCGACCCGGGCGGCGGCCTTGGCGCCGGCCTCCACCGCGGCCTGCACCGCCGCGGTCTCGCCGCGGACGATGATCGTGACCCGTCCGGCGCCGGCGTGGGTCTTCTGCTGCAGCGTGACCGGGGCCGCCTTGAGCGCCGCGTCGGCGGCCTCGATCGCCCCGACCAGCCCGCGCGTCTCGATCATTCCCAGCGCCTCGCCCATCGCCGTCCTCCCGCTTCCGCGCCTAGAGCAGCTTCTGCACGAGATCGGGGTGCGGCGCCGGGATCAGCGTCGTCCCGAGCAGCAGCCCGTTCTGCGCCCCGGCCCGCGCCCCCGCCTCGAGCGCCGCGCGGACCGCCGCGACCTCGCCGGTGAACAGCACGTAGGCCTTGCCGCCCAGCGCGCGCGCCAGCCGGATCTCCAGCAGGTCGACGTGGGCGCTCTTGGCCGCCTGGTCGCCGGCCACGATGGCCGAGGGGATGCTGAAGGTCTCGATCATCCCCAGTGCGGCCACCTTGTCGAAGGATGTGGTGGCGCTGAAGGCGTCGAACACCTGGCGGTGGACGTTGGGGATCACGATCGCGTCGGTGAGCGTGTCCGCCGCCGCGGCCTCGCCCGCCCGGACGGCGGCGGTCACCTCGGCCACCAGTCCGCCCACCAGCACCACGTACTTGCCGGGGCAGACCGGGTTGCAGGCCAGGAGGCGCACCTCGGCCGCCTTGAGCATCGCGTCGGCGGCCTCGAGGCCCCGGGCGATGCTGCTGGTCTCGAGGCAGCCCACGGCGAGCTGCTCCGGCTCGAGCCGCTCCACCGGGGTGGCTTCCTGTGTCGGGTCGGGACAGTTCATCGACTGCACGGCTCACTCCACCTCGAGCGTCACCGCGGCGGCGGTGACCTCGACCACCCGGCCGGCGGCGCCGGCGTGCACCCGCGCGCCGAGCTTGCCCTCCGGCAGCTCCCCGAGCAGCGTTCCCTCGGCCACCCGGCTGCCCGCCTGGACGACCGGCCGGGCCGGCGCGCCGGCGTGCTGCTTGA
>CAZMRP010000602.1:0-3748 GCA_964568275.1 uncultured Myxococcales bacterium | reverse complement strand
CTGCGGGCCTACCGCGCGCTGTCGCCGGCGCTCCGCGGCCTGGTGTGGGCCGCGCTGATCGTGGCCCTGTTCTGGTTCGCGGCGGCTCCCGCGGGCTTCCTGTACGTGATGTTCTAGGTTGGGAGGACGGACGACGGTGGCGGACGAACGGACCGGGACGAGCGAACGGACGGGGCAGGGCGCGGCCGCGGCCGGAACTCCGCCCGCCGCCGTTTGCCCGGCCCGCCGGCTCGACCTGCTGGTCACCGCGCTGGTCTGCCTCGCCGCGCTGGTCGGGCTCGACGTCGTCTTCCGCACCAGCGGTCTCAAGGTCGCCCTCGACGAGGAGAGCCACTACCGCCGCCGCCCGCTCGAGTACGCGAAGCTCGAACGACCGCCGGACGAGGTGTTCGTCGGCGACTCGCGCATCCTGCACGCCCTCGATCCGCGGGCCGCCGAGGAGGCGCTGGCCGCGGCGGGCCTGCCGCTCGGGGCCTACAACCTCGGCCTCTCGGGCGCGCCGCCGCTCGCCCAGCTCGCGTTGGCCGGGCTGGCGCTGTCGCGCGACCCGCCGCCGCGTGTCGCCGTGCTGTTCGTCTCCCCTTACATGGTGTCGACCCGCATCGAGCCGACGCTGTCCCGCGAGTCGCTCCACACGCTGTACGCGCTGCGGGACCTGCCGTGGATGGTCGCGGCCGGGGCGCAGGTGGAGGACCTGCTCGACGTGCTGACCTCCAACCTGTTCCGTTCCCTGGCCTACCGCGGTCGGCTGGTCCGCCTGCTGTTCGACCGCGAGTGGCCCGGCCGTCCCGCGCCGCCGGGCGAGCAGGGGTTCCTGCCGTTGGGACCGGTGCCGCCGGCGCTGCAGGCCGCGCGGGCCCGCAGCCGGGCGGACGGCTACCGCCGGGAACTGTCCCGCCCGGACGCCGCGGTCGGCGAGGAAATGCTCGGCTACCTCGGCGCCGCCCTGCGGCGGTTCCAGGCGTCCGGCACGGCGGTCGCCGTCGTCAACACCACCTCGGCCTCCCCGCTGCTCGAGCTCTACGGTCCCGACAGCATCTACGACGAGTATCTCGCGCGCGTGCGGGCGGTCTGCGCGGCCCACCGCGTCCCGTTCCACGACCACCTGCGCAATCCGGTGACCACCGATGCGGACTTCACCGACGGGGACCACATGCACCGCGACGGTGCGCGCAGGTACACCCGCTTCGTCGTCGCCGACGTGATCCTGCCGCTGCTCGGCGGGGGGAACCCGCGCTGACCGCCGGGTCCACGTACGGCCGCCGCCGGCGCGGACCGGCGGGCCGCCCGCCGCTCACGCCTCGAGCTGCGCGCGCTGCGCCAGCAGCGCCAGCAGCAGGTGCGAGTTGGGCATGGCGTTGTACGGCACGTACCAGTCGATCGTCAGGCCCGGGCGCACCAGCCGCAGCCACTGCCGCTCCGGCCGCATCTGCGAGAAGGCGCTCCAGGGCAGCGTGGTCGCCTGCAGCGGTCCCGCCCCGCCGCCGAGGGCGGCGCCGAGCAGCAGCTGCGCGGTGCCGGCGGTCTGGATCGTGATGCCCTGGCGGCTCACCGCGTAGTTGCCGAAATGCACCGGCTCGCCGGCGTCGAAGCGGGCCAGCACCCCGGGCAGCCAGCGGCGCAGCGTCTCGGCGCGCACCCGGTCCCCCAGCTTGCGCCAGCCCGCGAGCGACTTCCCGAGGGCCAGCCGCTCGCCGGTGCGGGTCACCACCAGCGTGCCCGGCTTCTGGTCGCGCCCCGGCAGCATGCCGTCGAAGACCACCGGCCACACCTCGGCGATCTCGTCCCACGCGCAGCCGCGGGCCGTGCCGCGCCGGTGGAACACGAGGCCGCGCTCGTGCACGTCGACCCCCAACCCGATCTCGCGCCACCAGCGCCACAGGACGACCACCGAGCCGACGCCGGCGGCGATCATCAGGAACCAGGCCTTGCTCGCCGCCTCGGGGTCGACCTCCGGCACGTAGCGCAGAACCAGCGTCAGCCCGCCGCGGCCGAGCGCAAGCAGCAGCGCCAGCAGCGGCAGGCCCACCAGCCGGGTCCAGGCACGGCCGTGGTGCGACTCGAGCGGCCCGTAGGGATGCCGGTCGGGCGGCGGCTGCGGAATCCCCGGCGCGCCCATCAGCGCGCGCTCCCGCCGGCGTCGGTCGAGGCCTCCGGAACCGTTCCCCAGGCGTACGCCGCGGGGTCCCGCTCGTCCCGCGTCGCCTCGGCCACGCCCACGCCGGCCGCCTCGAGCAGCCGGCGCAACTCGGCGGCCGAGCAGCCCTGCCGGGCCGGGACGCGCAGGAAGTACCAGGCGAGCAGCGGCACCGCGGGCCGCGGCACGAAGCGCCAGCGTCGCACGAACCGCTCCGCCGTCTCGCGCGTGCACTCGCGGTCGGCCTCCAGCACGAACACCAGGCCGCCGGGACGCACCACCCGGGCCAGCTCGCGCACGCCCCGCGCCCGGTCGGGCCAGTGCTTGATCGATGCCAGGCTCACCGCCGCGTCGAACGACCGGTCGGGGAAGGGCAGGGCGAGCGCGTCGCCGGTGCGGAACTCGAGGTTCGGCACCGCCGCGTGCTCCCGGCGGGCCAGCGCGATCTGCGTCGCCGACAGGTCGACGCCGGTCAGCCGCGCTCCCGGCAGCCGGCGGGCCAGCTGCGCCGTGGGCCGCCCCGCGCCGCAACCGACGTCGAGGATCCGGCCCGTCGCCGGCAGCCGCGGCGCCAACTGCTCCGCCAACCGCTCGTAGAGCGCCGCGATCTCCCGCGCGATCACCAGGTCGAAGGCCCGCACGTGGAACCCGTCCCAGGAGCCCCGCATGTCGAACAGCCACATCGCGTCACCCCCGCCGAGCTTCCTCAGCGGCCCGTTCCCCGCGCCGCACGCCCCAGCGCCCACAGCGGAAACACCGCCGGGTAGAGCTTGTAGTGCAGGAGCGAGGTGTTCATGAACACGCCGGCCGGTTGTCCGAGCGGCCAACCGCCGTCGGCCTGCTGGTGTCCGAGCAGCCAGCCCACGCCCCGCAGGACGGCGCGGTGCTCCGCGGGAACCCCCGCCGCGTCCAGCGCCAGCAGGGCCCAGGCGGTCTGCGTCGCCGAGCCTTCGGCGGCGGGGATGGAGCGGCGTTCGAGACACGAGCGCCAGTCCTCGCCCCAGCCGCCGTCGTCGCGCTGCCGCTCGAGCAGCCAGCGGACCGCGTTCGCGACCGCCGGGTCGTGGCCCCCCACGCCGGCCGCGCGCAGCGCCGCCAGCGCGTGGAACGCCGCGTAGGTGCCGTACACGCCCCACGCGGGCCGCCACATCCCGTCCGCCTGCTGCTCCGACCGCAGGTACCGGACCGCCCGGCGGACCGCGTCGCGCGCCGCCGCCGCCAGCTCCGGATCATCCGCGTCGTCCGCCGCCGCCAGCGCGCGCACGCACGAACCGGTGCACTCCACGTAGGCGCGGTCGACCATGCAGTCGTCGAACATCTCGGACGGGTTGAGCCGGCCGAGCGCCGGGCTGCCGCGCCGCTCCTCGTAGGACGAGAACCCGCCCGAGACGTCGCGACGGCTCAGCACGAACCGCATCGCCTCGCAGCGGACCTCCCGCGGCACGGCCTCGCCCGTCAGCCGCTCGGCCGCCCGCAGCGCCGCCAGCGCCTCGGCCGCGCAGTCGGACACCGGCCAGCCGTGGCGGCCGTCGGTGAAACACCAGCCGCCCCGTCCGGTCGACCGCCAGTGCCGTTCGCGGTCCGGCGGGTCCTCGGCGACCCGGTAGGAAT
>CAZMRP010000601.1:0-3749 GCA_964568275.1 uncultured Myxococcales bacterium | reverse complement strand
GTCGGCGCCGGCGCTTCCAGGCCGGCCTTCACGGGCAACACGACCGGCCCCGGGCTCGCCCCGGTCGCCGCCTCGCGGCTCGCCGCCTGCGGCGTCGTTTCCTCCGCCGCGACGACCTCCACGGGCGGCTCCTCCGTCCCCTCCGGCGGCATCGCCTCCTCGACCGTCTCGCGATCCACGAACATGACCTGCGCCAGCGACAGACAGCTCTGCGGCGCCTGGACCTCATCGACGCCCGAGTCCGGCAGGATCGCCGCCTCGAACAACCCGCGCTTCGAGCCCAGGATCCGCTCGATCCGCGTCTCCGTCGAGTCCTCCGCGACCAGCAGGAGGACGTTCACCGGGTCCTTCTGCCCCAGCCGGTGCACCCGCCCGATCCGCTGCTCCAGCACCGCGGGGTTCCACGGGTACTCCAGGTTGATCACCGTGCTGGCGAATTGCAGGTTGAGCCCCACACCGCCCGCGTCGGTGGAGAAGAACAGCTTGCACTCCGGGTCGTCGCGGAACCGCTCGATCAGCGCGCCGCGCTTGTGCGACGGCACCCCGCCGTGCAGCCGCACGTAGCCGACGTCGAGCCGATCGGCGACCTGGGCCGCCATCCGCTGAAAAACCTCGAACTGGCTGAACACCACCGCCTTGCGCCCGCCGTCCACGCACACGTCCTCGACCAGCCGCGCGAACTCCTCGAGCTTCGGTGAGCCCTTGCGTGCCTCGGGGTCGAGCAGCGAAGCGGCGTTGCAGGCCATGCGGGCCAGCTGCAGGTGCATCGCGAGCTGCTCCAGCTCCTTCGGCGTGAGCGGCCGCTTCCTGCCCCGCGCCGCGATCGCCGCCGCCTGCTGCTCGTGGTCCAGCATCAGCTCCCGCTGCTCGGGCCACAGCGGCACCGCGTATCGCGCGTCGATCCGCTCGGGAAGCTGCGTCAGGACCTCCTTGCGGTCTCGCCGCAGCATCACCGGGCGCAGCCGCCGTCGCAGCTCCCCCAGGTTCTGGTAACCCGTCGGCCGCGCCTTCCCCGGCTCGCGCACCATGAACCGCTCGTTGAACGCCCACAGCGGGCCCAGCACCAGCGGCGAGACGAGCTGCAGGATGCTGTACAGGTCGTCGAGGCGGTTCTCCAGCGGCGTCCCGGTGAGGACGAAGGCGAAGCGCGTCCGGATCGCCTTGATCCGCGCCGCCGTCCGCGTCCGCCAGTTCTTGATCCGCTGCGCCTCGTCGACGATCAGCAGGTCCGGCTCCAGCGCCGCGAGCAGGTCGAGACCGTGCAGCAGCAGCTCGTAGTTGACGATGGTGAACGGCGCCCGGCGCTCGAAGGCCTCGCGCCTCGCCGCCCGGCCGCCCTGGACGACGACGGCGTCGAGTCCCGCGAAGCGGGCGATCTCCGACGCCCACTGGTGCTTGAGCGAAGCCGGGCAGACGACCAGTGTGCGGCGGACCTCCCCGCGCTCGACCAGCGCCCGCGCCGCGACGATCGCCTGCACGGTCTTCCCCAGCCCCATGTCGTCGGCGAGGAGCGCCCGGCCGGCGCCCGCCAGGAACGCCGCGCCCTCGACCTGGTACGGGTACAGCCTCGCCCGCACCCCGGGGACGCGGCCCCGCCGCTCCGCGAACCACGCGCGCACCTCGTCGCGCCGGCGGTCCATCCGCCGCCGGTCCGCGACCTCGCGCGAGAACTCCTCCACGTCCGGGTAGACGGCGAGCTTCCGGTACCGCGCCGTCTCCCGGAGCAGTCCCGGCAGGTCGTCGACCGGGTCGCCTTTGAAGCCGCCGGCGGCGTCGAACCACCGCGCGGCGAGCCGGCCAAGGCCCGGCTGGGCGTCCGCGGCCAGGCGGGCGACGATGCGCGGCGTGTCGTCCCGCGTGACGACGATCATCGAGGGCGCGCCCTTGCCCGCGCGCAGCGCCGCCACTCGCTTCTTCGCCCGGCGCGTCACGCCGGCCAGCACCGCCTCGATGTGCTTGCAGGTGCCCAGCATGCTCGTCGCGTAGTCGGGGCACGAGCAGCGGTTGAGGCGCTCGACGAACGAGCGGATCCACACTTCGTATCGCTCGCCCGAGGGCGACCGGACCTCGAACGAGCCGAGCACGCCGTCGCCCGAGAGCGAGCGGAACTTGAACCCGCCGGTCTCCCCGCGTCGCCTCCGTACGTGCAGCTCGAGGTCGCGTGTGCTCTCCGCCGGCCGCTCCGGCTCCGTTTCGATCTTCGCACGGGCGGCCAGCACTGCGATGGCGTGCTTGCAGAACGGCTCCCAGTCGAACGGGCAGGTGCAGGTCGGGACGAGTTCCTCGCCATCGTGCTCGATCCGAACGAGGTACGGCTCCCTGTTCGACCCGAGCACGCGTGCTTCGAGCGTGCGGCCGTGCTCGCGCAGCTCCTCCACGCGGCCGGCTCGCGCGTACGCGATTCCCCGCGCCACGATCCGGTCCGAGGCCAGCGCGGCCAGCGCCTCGGGGCGCACGACGAAGGGGCTGCGGGTGCGGCGATCGATCGCGGTCGAGTGCGTGCGCATGGTTCACGCTCCTGCCGGGTTTGCGAAAGCGTCCCGTCCCGGCTCCGGCCGCCGAGACTACCACGGCAGCAGTGCATGGGTGGCCGGACAGAGGGTACCCGACGGGACGGTCGGTCGTTTGCGGCCGGGAGGCGCGCCAACCGACGAGTCCGGGCTGCCGCCATGCGCGCCGCAGGACGTTCCGGCCGGGGCGTGGCCGGGACATCGTCCCACGTTGACCGACGCGGCCGCCCGTGGCAAGAACCGATCTCGCGGCGGGCCCGACGCCGAACCCTGGCGGATCCCCTCCCGCGGGATCCCTCGAGCAGGGCAAAGGGGAGTCGACTCCTCCGGGCGGTTGGGTCGTGTCTCTTCGCCGCGCGGCGGAGGGCGGGAGCCGAGGCCGCACGGAACGAGGAGGCGAGCCATGACCGATCATCGGGATCTGAAGCGCATCATCCGCGAGCGGCAGGCGAAGACCGGCGAGTCGTACACGGCGGCGCGCGTCCACGTGTTGCGAGAGCGCAGACGGCTGCTTGGCGTGGACGAAGCCGGGACCGGACGTGCCGCAGCGGAGGACGAGCCCGCGGCGCCCGAGCCGCCGCAGACGGTCGAGGCCGTCGTTCTGAAGTTGAACCAGGTGTCGGCGCGGATGCGGATTCTCGGGGACGGGAGCCAGGTGACGTTCCGCTCGGGCGACCTGTGGCCGGTCGTCCCCGGTCAGATCGTCACGCTCGTCATCGCCCGCCGCTGGTCTTGGCGCCGCGATCCGTACGCCAGCGGTCGCGTCCGCGATCCTCGGATCGACATCCCCCGCCTGGGACTCGTCCCGTTGCCGCTCGCTGGCGGCGACCTGGTGGATGTGGCCGCCGAGTACGAGCCTCCGGGACGCAGGGACCCGTGGATGCCGCTCTGGCGGCGGCTGACCAGCCGTCCGCGCGCCTCCTTCGAGTTCGATGGAATCGCGTGGGGCGATCTGCCGGGGTTCGAGGGAGAGGACAACCCGACTTGCAGGGCGGCAAAGCTCGTCGAGGAAGGCGACGAGGACGAAGCATACGTCCTGCTGATGGAGGCACTGCTTCTTGATCTGCGCTGCATCGATGCTCACGCGCACCTGGGCAACCTGGAGTTCGACGATCACCCCGAGCGGGCGGCGCTGCACTACGAGATCGGCCTGCGGATCGGCGAGCTCTCGCTGCCGGAGGGCTTCCCTCTCTGCCAACATGCGTGAGACAGCTGCCCCCCTTGGAAATAGTGTAGAGG
>CAZMRP010000600.1:0-3755 GCA_964568275.1 uncultured Myxococcales bacterium | reverse complement strand
GGTGACGGTCTGCGGCGGCGGGGCGGAGAACACCGACGCGCTGTGCGACGACGGCCTGGACAACGACGGCGACGGCTACACCGATTGCGACGACTACGGCTGCAGCCGCAACCCGTCGGTGACGGTCTGCGGGAGCACGGCCGAGAACACCAACGCCGCCTGCGGCAACGGCGCGGACGACGACGGCGACACCCGGACGGACTGCGCCGACTCGGACTGCAGCTCCAACCCGTGCGTCACGGTCTGCGCGCGCGAGACGCCGGCGCAGTGCGGCGACGGCGTCGACAACGATGCCGACGGCTACACCGACTGCGTCGACTACGACTGCCTGTACCACCCGGACGCGGTCTGCCCCTGCGCCGCGGGCGGGGAGTGCGACAATGCGAGCTGCGGCAACGGCATGGACGACGACGGCGACACGTTCACCGACTGTGACGACTTCTCGTGCTCGCGCAACGGGCACGTGACGGTGTGCGGCGCCGAGAACACCAACGCCCTCTGCGGCAACGGGCTCGACGACGACGAGAACGGCTACACCGACTGCAACGACTTCGGCTGCAGCCGTTCGCTGTGGGTCACCGTCTGCTGCGACTGACGACCCCGCCCCGTTCCGTTCCCCGCTTCGACTAGGGCGTTTCCAGGACTTCCAGCCGCACGCGGACCACGCCGGCGCGGAGCATCTCCAGCTGTTCGGCGGCGGCGCGCGAGAGGTCGATGATCCGGCTGCGGCGGCCGAACGGGCCGCGGTCGTTGATCCGGACCTCGACCGACCGGTCGGTGTCCAGGCGCGTGACGCGGACCCGGGTGCCGAAGGGGAGGGTGCGGTGCGCGGCGGTGAGGGCCTGGGGGTCGTACGGCTCGCCGCTGGCGGTGGAGCGGCCGGCGAGCGAGTCCGAGTACCAGGTCGCCTGGCCTTCCTGGACGGCGCCGACCTGCGAGCGCACGGCCGTGGCGTCGGTCGCGCCGCAGGCGGCGGCGAGGCCCACCGTCGCCAGCAGCAGGCGTCGCACCGACGAGGAACGGCGCAGGGCGCGGGGCAGGAGGGCGGGGCGGTGTCTGGGCGACATCGTCCGGCAGTATAGCGCCTTGACTGCGGCGCCGTAACCGGCAACTGTAGCGCTGCGATGGCGACGGCCGCCCGACTGCGACAGCCCCCCTTCGACGACGCCCTGTATCTGCTCGATATCTCGGGCTTCGTGTTCCGCTTCTACTACTCGGTCCGCGGCCTCACCACGGCGCAGGGCGAGCCCACCGGGGCGGTGTTCGGCGTGACCAAGATGCTGCAGAAGCTGGTCGCCGAATCGGCGCCCCGCTTCCTCGGCATCGCCATGGACTCGCGCACCCCGACCTTTCGCGAGGCGCTCTTCGCGGACTACAAGAAGAACCGTCCGCCGCCGCCGGAGGACCTCAAGCCGCAGTTCGCCTTCGTGCGCGAGGTGGTGGAGGCCTTCGGCATTCCCGCGTTGCAGCAGGACGGCTTCGAGGCCGACGACGTGATCGCGACGGCGGTGCGGCGGGTGGCCCCCGAGCGTCCGGTGGTGATCCTCGCCTCGGACAAGGACCTGTGCCAGCTCGTCGGCGACCGGGTGCTGCTGTACGTACCGGACAAGGACGAACTGTACGGTCCGGCCGAGGTCGAGGCCAAGTGGGGGGTGCCGCCGGCGCGGATGACCGACCTGCAGGCGCTGGTCGGCGATGCCACGGACAACGTCCCCGGCGTGCCCGGGATCGGCCCGAAGACGGCGGCCAAGCTGCTGCGACAGTTCGGGTCGCTCGAGGCGGTGCTGGCGCGGGCCGGCGAGGTGTCCAACCCGAAGGTGCGCCAGGCGCTGGAGCAGCACGGCGGCCGGGCCCTCGAGGCGCGCCCGCTGGTGACGCTGCGCGACGACGTCCCGGTGGCCGTCGATCTCGAGGCGCTGCGCTGGGCGCCTCCCGATCCCGACCGGCTGCGCGCGGTGTTCCAGCGGTTCGAGTTCCACACGCTCGCCGCGGCGCTCGGGGCCGCGGCCGGCGAGGGCGGGGCGGCGGTGCCTGCCGGACGGCCTGCCGGCATCGACTACGCCGCCGTCCGGTCGCTCGAGGAGCTGGAAGGGTTGCTGGCGCGGGCGCGCGAGCGGGGGCTCCTGTCCGTCGACACCGAGACGACGGGTCTCGACCCGATGCAGGCCGGGCTGGTGGGGGTGTCGCTGGCGGTGGAGCCGGGCGTGGGGCGCTACGTGCCGATCGGGCACACCGGGGAGGGGTCCGGGGCGCAGCTGCCGCGAGACGAGGTGCTGGCGCGGTTGCGGCCGGTGCTGGAGGACCCGGCGGTGGCCAAGGTCGGCCAGCACATCAAGTACGACACGATCGTCCTGGCGCGGGCCGGGGTGTCGATCCGCGGCGTGGCCTTCGACACCATGCTCGCCAGCTACCTGCTCGACCCCGAGAAGCACCAGCACCGCCTGGAGCAGATCGCCCAGGAGCGGCTCGGGCGGGCGATGGTCTCCTACGAGCAGGTGACGGAGAAGCGGCGCGGGCACCAGCTGCGGTTCGACGAGGTGGCGGTGGAGCGGGCGGCGGACTACGCGGCGGAGGACGCCGAGGTGGTGCTGAGCCTGCTCGGGCCGATGCGCCGGGCGCTGGACGAGGCGGGGCTGTCGGGGCTGCTGACGGACCTCGAGCTGCCGCTGTCGGAGGTGCTGGTCGAGCTGGAAATGGTGGGGATCCAGGTCGACCTGGGCAAGCTGCGGCGGCTGGCGCAGGAGTTGTCGGTCGAGGCGGGGCATCTGGAGGAGGACGTGCAGCGGCTGGCCGGCCGCGTGTTCAACCTCAACTCGCCCAAGCAGCTCGGCGAGGTGCTGTTCGACGAGCTCGGGCTGCCCGTCACGAAGAAGACCAAGACCGGCCGGTCGACGGACGCCGACGTGCTGGAGGAGCTGGCGTCGCTGCACCCGTTGCCGGCCAAGGTGCTGCAGTATCGTTCGCTGACGCGGCTCGTCTCGGGGTATCTCGAGGCCTTGCCGGCGCTGGTCCATCCCGAGACGGGCCGGATCCACACCTCGTACAACCAGGCGGTGGCGGCCACCGGGCGGCTCTCCAGCTCGAATCCGAACCTGCAGAACATCCCGGTGCGGACCGACGTCGGGCGACGGATCCGCGACGCCTTCGTCACGCGGCCCGGCTGGCGCATCGTCTCGGCGGACTATTCCCAGGTCGAGCTGCGGGTGCTGGCCCACCTGTCGCAGGACCCGCTGCTGCTCGAGTCGTTCCGGTCCGGCGAGGACGTGCATGCGCGGACGGCGCGGGAGGTCTTCGGTGCGATCACGGGCGGCTCGGCGCTGG
Organism: uncultured Myxococcales bacterium; assembly: GCA_964568275.1. Classification (GTDB taxonomy): domain Bacteria; phylum Myxococcota_A; class Polyangia; order DRWM01; family JAAZOP01; genus JAAZOP01. The sequence continues at coordinate 434 of CAZMRP010000600.1, read as the reverse complement.
CCGAGATGCGTCGGCGGGCCAAGGTGATCAACTTCGGGATCATCTACGGCAAGACCGACTACGGTCTGGCCCGCGAGTTGGGGATTGCGAAGTCCCAGGCCAAGCAGTTCATCGCCGAGTACTTCGCGCGCTACCGCGGGGTGAAGGAGTACATGGACCGCACGGTGGCCCAGGCGCGGGAGACCGGCGTGGTCCGCACGCTGCTCGGGCGCCGCCGCTACCTGCGCGACCTGCGCAGCCGCAATCCCGCCCTCCGCGGGCAGTCGGAGCGGATGGCGATGAACACCCCGATCCAGGGCACGGCGGCGGACCTGCTCAAGCTGGCGATGGTCCGCGTGCAGCGCGAGCTGCGGACGTCGCTGCTGCGCGCCCGCATGCTGCTCACGGTGCACGACGAGCTGGTGTTCGAGTGTCCGGCCGAGGAGGTGACCGAG
>CAZMRP010000599.1:0-3764 GCA_964568275.1 uncultured Myxococcales bacterium | reverse complement strand
GCTGGCGCTGGCCGGCGTGCTGCTCGCCCGGCGCCGTCGCCGTTCCGGCCTCCTGCCGTGCGCCGCGGCGCTGGCCGGCCTCGGCCTCGCCGCCGCCGGCTGCGACGAGATCACCCCCTACGACCCCGACGGCGGCATCGACTACGGCGGACTCTACCCGTCCGGCCCCTGGATCTCGCTGCTCGGCCCGTCCGATCCCACCGAGGGCGACGTCACGCTGCACCTGCGACTGGCCCACGAACGGTCGCGGGCCTGCGACCTGACCGTCGAGTACCGCGTGGGAGAGGAGGCCTGGCGGCCCGCGACGCTCGATGACGCCTCCGGCACGGAGGGGCTGGCGTCGTCGCCCGAGGCGGGGACCGAGCACGCCCTGTTGTGGCGCAGCACCGTCGACCTGCCGGGCGACACCGCCGGCGTCCGCCTGCGCGTCTCCGCCACCGACGGCGAGCTGGACGCCGTTCCGGTGGTCACCGAACCGTTCCTGCTGCTCAACTTCTTCGTCACCCACCCGCAGTCGGTGCTGATCACCGAGGTCTCCACCGCCGAGCGCAACGTGCCGGGCACCCTGCGCGACGACTACGTCGAGCTGCACAACACCACCGACGAGGAGCTGGACCTGACCGGCTGGGTGCTGCGCGTCTCCAGCTCCAGCGGCTCCCGCGACGAGTTTCCGCTCGACGGCCTGGTGCTCCCCGCCGGCGGCCGGGCCTCGCTCGTCGAGGACGGAGCGGAGTATCGCGGCGGGTGGCCGCTGCCCCGCGAGCTGCCGTGGACCAACGAGGGCTACGGCGCCGCGGCGCTCGTCGCCACCCACGAGCGCGGCGTCGACTTCGTCCGCTGGGGCGGTTCGCCGGAACGCCCGCCCGCCGACCTCGCCTGGTCCGACGACCAGCCGTTGCCGGTGCCCCAGACGCTCAACGTGCTCAACCGGGTCGACGAGTCGACCGACGGCGACCGGGCCAGCGACTTCTGCGTCGCCCGCCCGTCGCCCGACGAGCCGTCGCCCGGCTGCCTGCCGCGCCTGCCGCTGGGCGCGGTGCTGGTCACCGAGCTCGATTCGCAGGGCACCAACGACCAGGTCGAGGTGCTCAATCGCTCGGGCGGCCCCATCGACCTCGCCGGCTGGGTCCTGATCTGGGACGGCGACGACCTCGGCGCCGGCGAGGTTCCGTTGGCCTCGTACGAGCTGGCCGACGGCGAGCGGCTCGGCCTGCAGGACAACGGCGTCGCCGGCCGCGTCGTCCGCGGCGTCATGCAACTCGGCGCCAACCTCAACATCGACGGCCTGATCCCGATCGCCGTCGGCTTCAAGGACCCCTACGGCGACGTGCTCGACTTCCTCGCCGCCGGCGGCTCCACCGTCCGCTGGCTGGCCTGGGCCGAGGGGCCGCCCACGCCGATGCCCGGCCCGCTCACCTCGCTGTCCCGTCGCCCCGGCGACCCCGACACCGACAGCTCCGCCGACTTCTGCCTGACCGTTCCCAACGTTCCCGGCGCGCCCACCGAGTGTCTCGAGCCGCTCGGCATCCGCCTGATCATCACCGAGGTGATGGCCGGGAACCCCGACTGGATCGAGATCTACAACCCCGGCCCCGACCCGGTGGACCTGTCGCAGGTCTACCTGTCCTACACCGCCCCCTACTACGGCGGGATGGTGGGCGACTACCTGCTCGGCGGCACCCTCGCGCCCGGCGCCCGCCAGGTGGTTTCCGAGCGGGACCTCGATGGCATCACCGGCGAGTTCCTGCTCCCCGACCGGCGGGCGCTCCAGATCGGCTCCGACGGCGACGCCACGGTCACGCTGCGCGACGTCCACGGCTTCGGCATCGACTTCGTGATGTGGGGCGAGCCGTCCGGCACGCCGCTGTGGCCCGACGTCTGGCTCGGCCTCGGCGCCGACAAGTACCCGACCGACGAGAGCAACAAGTCGATCCAGCGCCGGCCCCCCGCCGAGGCCGACACCGACCGCCGCGACGACTGGTGCTGGGCCGACCCGAGCCCGCTGGCTCCCAACGGTCCCTGCGAGGAATAGGCAAGAAATCGGCGCGGCGGAGCCGTCTCGGCACCGATTTCCGCGCCGGAAAGTTGCCCCCCTCGGAACCGCCCCTCTAGAATGTCCCCCGGATGATGAGTCCCCTGGGCGACTTCAGCATGAGCGGCATTCAGATCATCCTGGGCGAGCGTTGGGCGACGGACCGGGCCGTCGTGGAACGGCTGCGGTCCCACGATCGCGGGCAGGGCGCCTTCGATTTCGCCAACGTTCTCGACGTGGTGGACATCTTCGTGGACGGCGCCAACGTCGGCGCCGCCGCCTCCGCCGACGCCATCGCCTGCCTGACCCGCGACCTGCTCGCCGCCCTGGCCCGCCTCCAGACGGGCGAGGAGCAGAAGGTCGCCGTGCCGTTCTACGAGTCGTCCTTCGAGCTGGTGATCCAGCGGGTTGCGCGGCCTACGCCGGCCCTCCCCGCGCCGGGCCGTCGGACCCGCGCCCGCAGGACCGCCGTCGAGGAGCCGAAGGTCCTGGTGACGTTCTTCCGCGGCGGGCCTTCGCCCGAGATCCTGCTGCGCAACCACGAGGTGAAGCTGCGCGAGCTGGCGCGCGCCGTGGCCACCGCCGGCAAGCGGCTGGCGAACCAGATCGTCAAGCTCAACCGCGCGATGGCCGAGGACGCGTTCGTCCGCGACCTGCGGCAGCTCGCCGAACGGGTCCAGCAGGCCGGCACCGCCCCGAGCCCGCTCGGCGAACCCGAGCGGGAGACGCTGGAGGGGCGCGGCTGGGATCGCATCCCGGCCCGCCACGTGCCCACGTTCGTCTTCCGCGGCGACGCCACCTGGAGCGACCTGCTCGGCCCCGCGCTGCCCGACCGCGCCGACCTCGCCGCGCTGCTGTTCCGCGGCGACCTCGCCGTGTGGGACGGGCCGCGCCGCCGCGCCGTCGGCCGCGGGCACCTGTTCCTGGTGGCCGAGCGGCTGCTCGCCGTGGCTCGTCATCTGCTCGAGGCCCGCGACAACGGCCGCCCCCCCGCCTCGCTGCGCCTGCAGTGCAACGGCCTGCTGGTCGGCGTGCGCCCGGGGGAGGGCGACGAGGTGGTGCTCTCCTTCGCGGACCGCGTCGACGACCAGGAGCCGGTCACCGTCCTGTTCCGCGACCCCGAGGCGCTCGTCGGCGGCGTGCTGACGCTGGGCGGCGACCTGCGTCGCGCGATCCTCGAGACCGCCCCGGCCCAGCGCCGCAACCTGCGGCTGCAGGCCTTCACCGCCGAGCTGCGCCGGCTCGCCGCCTGGCGCTCCGACCTGATGAGCAAGGCGGTGGTCAACCGCGACCCCGCGGCCTACCGCGTCGAGCCGTTCGGCGAGGCCGAGCCCCAGGACCTCCCGGTGCTGCCGACGCTGCTGCTCCACGGCGAGCCGCGTCGCATGCGCTACGTCGAACGCTGGCACCTCGAGGCGGCGGGGCTGGAGCTGGGCTCGACCTACCTCTGCGGCGATCGGCTGCTCGTCCCCACCGCCGACGCGCTGCTGGCCGTCGACCGCGACTCGGGCGAGATGCTGTGGCGCTTGCCGGAGCCGAGCCCCGCCGGGCCGCCGACCGCCGTGACGTCGGTGATGGTCGGCAACCGCGGCGTGGCCCGCGTCTCCCCCGGCGGCCGCGTCGGACTGCTCGAGCTGGACAGCGGGGCCGAGGTCTGGTCGACCCGCGTGCGGCCCACCGTCGGCCGCCCCACCGGCACGACCCTCGGCAGCGCCCGCGCCCCGCGGCTGAT
>CAZMRP010000598.1:0-3773 GCA_964568275.1 uncultured Myxococcales bacterium | reverse complement strand
CACGTCCGGATCCGTGGAGGGGGTGCCCCGCGAGGGGCATCCCTACTCCGACCGCCGGACCTTGATCACCAGCCGGGTGAAACGCGCGGCGCACTCGCCCTTCGGCTCGCTGGCGCTCGCTCAGGGCTACGTGACGCCGCTACCGGATGGGAGCCAGAACGGCGCGCCGCGTTGCGGCGCGATCCGGGACCGCCGTGGGGGTTTGTCGCCGCGCCGCCGCCGTAGTATACCGCCGCGCGAAGGAGCTTCCGCGATGGCGCAGGCGCAGCAGACCGAACCGACCGGCGCGGGTCGCGCGCTGATCTGCATCCCGACCTACAACGAGAAGGACAACGTCGGCCCGATCGTCAAGGCGGTCCGGGAGGTCGTGCCCGAGGCGCACATCCTGGTGGTCGACGACAACTCGCCCGACGGGACCGGGAAGCTCGCCGACGAACTGGCCGCCGCCGACCCCCAGGTCTTCGTGCTGCACCGCCCCGGGAAGGAGGGGCTCGGTCGCGCGTACCTTGATGCGTTTCGTTGGGGATTGGTGCGGGGCTACCTGAAATTGCTGGAGTTCGACGCTGACTTCTCGCACAACCCCAAGTACCTCCCGACGATGCTCGAGACGCTCGACCGGGCCGACGTCGTCGTCGGCTCGCGGTGGGTCGCGGGCGGCGGCACCGAGAACTGGAGCGCCTCGCGCAAGCTGATCTCCTCGTGCGGCTCGTTCTACGCCCGCACCGTGCTCGGGATCCCCGTGCGCGACCTGACCGCCGGGTTCATCGGCTGGAACCGCCGGGTGCTCGAGGCGCTCGACCTCGACCAGATCGAGTCGGCCGGGTTCGCGTTCCAGATCGAGATGAAGTACCGCGCGTTCCTCCGCGGGTTCCGCATCGAGGAGCTGCCGATCGTGTTCCCCGACCGCCAGGTCGGCACGTCGAAGATGTCGCGCCGGATCCTGTTCGAGGGGTTGGCGAAGGTCTGGGGGCTCCGGTTCCGCGTGCGGCGCCAGGAGCTGGCGCGGAAGGTCGACTGACGTGGGTCTCGGCGACAAGCTGCGCGAGCTGCCGGTGGCGAGGTTCCTCAAGTTCTGCGCCGTCGGCGGCTCGGGCGTCGTCGTCAACTACGGGATCTACCTGCCGCTGACCCGCTGGCTCGGGGTGCTCGAGGAGACCGCGCTGGCCCTGAGCATCGCGGTGTCGATCCTGACCAACTTCCTGCTCAACGAGGTCTGGACGTTCCGCGACCGCCGCACCGGCGGCTCGGCCGGCAAGCTCCGGCGGCTCGGCCGGTTCTACGTCGTGTCGCTCGGCGGCGCCGCGATCCAGTGGGGCGTGTCGATGCTCTGCTTCCGCTGGCTCGGGATCGACGATCGGCTGGCCGTGCTGGTCGGCATCGGCGTCGCCACCGCCTGGAACTTCGTGCTCAACCTGCTGTGGACCTGGAAGAAGGGCGCGAACCCCGAAGACGACGCCGCAGCGTGAACCCCGCCACCGAGAACAGCACGCCGAGGACGGCGCCGGCCAGCACGTCGAGCGGGAAGTGCACGCCGAGGTAGACGCGGGACCAGCCGACCAGCAGCGCGCCGAACACCGCCCACGGCGCCAGCCCCGGGTAGAGCAGGGCGACGTAGGTCGCGGTGCCGACGGCGGCCTGGGTGTGCCCCGAGGGGAACGACCGCTGGTGGAGCTGCTCCGCCGGCATGTGCACCTCGACGCCCGTTTTCGCGAAGTGCGCCGCCGGCCGCTCGCGCCCCACGGCCGACTTGAGCCCCTCGACCGCCAACGCGCCGAGCGACACGGACAGCACGAGGGCCAGGAAGTGCGTGCGCAGGCGCGGGCGGTCCCACAGCGCCATCGGCCCGAGCACCAGGACGGCGAGGACGAGGCCGTGGCCGAGGTACGTGGCGACCGAGAAGAAGACGTCGAACTGCGGTGACCAGGCGCGGTTCAGCGCCAGGAAGACGCGTTCGTCGAGCGCGACGAGGCCGTCCATCGGCGGGCCGCTAGAGCCGGACTTCCTGGAGGTACTCGGGGACGACCGCCGGCCACCGCAGCTCGGTCTCGATGGCGTCGCGCAGCGTCGCGGCCGCCTCGGGCTCGCCGTGGACCACGAACGTGGTCTTCGGCGGCTGCGGGGCGGTGCGCAGCCAGCGCAGGAGCTGGTGGCGGTCGGCGTGGGCCGACAGCCGGTGGATCATCGCGACCTTGGCGTGGACCGGGACCCACTCGCCGTGGATCTTGAGCGTCGTCTCGCCCTCCTGCAGCCGGCGGCCGCGGGTGCCGGCGGCCTGGAAGCCGGTGAGCAGCACGGTGTTGCGCGGGTCGGGCAGCATCGTGCGCAGGTAGCCGAGCACGCGGCCGCCGGTGGCCATCCCGGAGGCGGAGATCACGATCGCCGGCCGCTTGCCGCGGGCGCTGGCGCTGGACCCGCGCCGCCCCTTGGGGATCGACGCCTTGCGGTACGACAGCGGCGCGCCGGTGCGGGCCCGCTCGCGCATCTCCTCGTCGTGGTCCTCCGCGTGCTGCGTCACCACCCGCGTCGCCTGCTCGGCCATCGGCGAGTCGACGATCACCGGCACCGCCGGGATCCGCCCCTGCTCCAGCAGCTCGTTGACCAGGTACAGCACCTCCTGCGTGCGGCCGACGGCGAAGGCCGGGATCACCACGCGGCCGCCGCGGCGGATCGTCTCGCCGATCAGCCGCGCCAGCTCGTCCCGCGGGTCCACCGCCTCGTGCTCCCGGTTGCCGTAGGTCGACTCCACCAGCAGGTAGTCGCAGGCCGGGATCGCCGAGGGGTCCGGCAGGATCGGCGCGTCGTACGGCCCGACGTCGCCCGAGAACAGGATCCGCACCGGCCCGCCGCCGTCCTCCACCGTCAGCAGCACGTGGGTCGAGCCGACGATGTGCCCCGCCGGGATCAGCTCGGCGGTGATCCCCGGCGCCACGCCGAAGCTCTGCCGGTAGCGCCAGCGCACGAACAGCTGCAGCGCCCGCCGCGCGTCCTTCTCGTCGTACAGCGGCCGGGCGGGGGAATGCTTGGAAAACCCCTTGCGGTTGGCGTAGGCCGCGTCTTCCTCCTGGAGCCGGGCCGAGTCGGGCAGGATGAACTGCGCGACGTCGTGGGTCCCGGTCGAGGCGTGGATCGGTCCGCGGAATCCCTCGCGCACCAGCAGCGGCAGGCCGCCGATGTGGTCGACGTGCCCGTGCGTCGCCACCACCGCGTCGATCGACTTCGCGTCGACCGGCAACGGGGCCCAGTTGCGCTCGCGCAGCTCCTTGTGGCCCTGGAACAGCCCGTGGTCGACCAGCACGCGGGCGCGGGCGGTCTCCACGAGGTACTTCGACCCGGTCACCGTGCCGGTCGCTCCCAGGAACTTCAGCTTCATCGGCAACGCTCCTCCACCACCGCCCCCGCGTCTCCGGTCGCTTCCGAACAGGCGCCCGCCAGGTCGTCGAGCAGCAGCGCCAGCTCCTCGTCCAGGCAGCTCGACGCGGCCGCGGCGGCCGACAACGCCTGCAGCTCGCCCAGCGCCCGCGGGAAGCCGTCGGTCCACGGCGTCCCCGCGTCGGCCAGGCAGGTCACCACCACCTCGGCCCGGCGTTCGGCCTCGAGCACCAGGTCGGCGGCCCGCGCGGCCGCCTCGAGCGCCGCGGCCTCGACCGCCGTCGCCGTCTCGTCGGCGAACCCGCGCCGGAACAGCCCGTCGTACAGGTAGGTCAGTCGGGCCCGCTCGCTGGTCTGGTCGCCGCCGGGAACGCGCCAGGCGCCGACCCGCACGTGCAGCGCGA
>CAZMRP010000597.1:0-3776 GCA_964568275.1 uncultured Myxococcales bacterium | reverse complement strand
AGTCGGCCGCGCGATGCAGCGCGACCACTCGGCCCCGCCGAACCGCGACGCCCCGCCCGGCGAGCTGCACGGCAAGTCGCTCGGCCAGCTCGCGACCGGAGATGCCCGGCAACCCTGCGAGGTTGTCGATGCGGCGGGCCGCCGGGACCAGTCCGCCCGGCGGCTCGTCGCCGACGAGCGCCAGGTCCAGCCCGGCGCGGACCGCCTCGAGCGCACACGACGCCCCCGCCGGTCCGGTGCCGACGATCAGCAGGTCGTGGACGTGGTCCTCGAACGTCGCCATCCCCGTGCTCCGGACGACGCCACCGGCAAAGCGGCGGCGCCGTCGGGCGATGGGGATGCCTCCCCGGGGCCGGGGAGCCTGACATCATCGCACGACGCGTCGTGCCGCACTCTGCCCGGGTCGGGACGACGAAGTCAACGACGGGTTCGGGCTTCGGTCCACTCGCACGCGCCCGTCCCCGGGGCGCAGACCGGGCGGCCCCGCGCGGGACGCCGACGGCGCCTGCTGCCCCGAAGCATCAGGTCGTGGCATCGATGTTACAAGACCCGGATTGAATCGATCCCGCGATGGTCTCCGGGCGGCGCACCCGGCGCACGCCCGGCGCGGAATCACGCGGCATTCCGAGGACCGTTCCGCGACCGAGGGACGGCCCGCGTAGCGGCCTTCGCACCCGGAACCATGGCACGAATCAGGCTCTGTCGAAGGCGACGCAGGGGGCGGTGGGAGGATCCGATGGGACGACCGACGACCTGGAGCGACTCGATGACGACCCGGCGACTGGCCGCGGGTCTCGGCCTGGCCACCTTGCTGGCCGGCGGAACCGCGGCGGCGGCGACCGACGAGCCCGAGATCGTGGTGCGGGCCGACTGGGGCTCCGGCGACGGTCAACTCGGCCGGCGCGGCGGCCAGGAATCGGCGCCCGAGGGGCCGATGAGCTTCGCGATCACGCCGACCGACGAGGTCTGGGTGCTCGACCAGGTCAACCGCCGCCTGGTCCGCTTCGACACCGCCGGCCGTCCGGACCGGACGCTGCCCATCGGCTCGGACACGTTCCAGGACCTGGCCCTCGCGCCGGGCGGCCAGTTCGTGCTGCTCGATCGGCTCGCGGCGCGCCTGGTCCGGGTGCTCGACGAGGGCGGCTCGGTCCGCAGCGAGACGCCGCTCGAAGGCGTCGGCATTGCGGAGGGCGGCGGGACGACCGCGCTGTTCGCGCGCGGCGACGGGGTGTGGGTCGAGTACGACCACACGCGCACGGTGCGGGTGCTGGGCCCGCAGTTCGAACCGCTGTTCTTCCGCAACGACCACGGCGGTCGGGCGCTCGGCGCCGACGTGCTCGGCTTCGCCCGGCGCGCGGGCGGGGCGCAGGTCGAGCTGTGGACGGTGGACCGGGAGCGCGACGTGGTGCTGGCGGAGACGACGTTGACCTTCGACGAGCCGGTGGCCCGGATCGTGACGCTGGCCGCGGCACCGCAGCGGGGCGTGGTGGTGGCCGTGCACGGGATGACCGAGGACCCGGCGCAGGACTTCCGCGTCGTCCACGAGGCGCTCGAGGTGCGCTGCCTCGACGCGGGGCTGGCCGAGCGACGACGGCTTCGCACGACGCCGTCGGTGGGCGAGTGGGAGCAGTTCAAGGAGCTGGAGGTCTCCGCCGACGGCACGCTCTGGCAGCTGGCGTTCACGGCCGACGGGGTGGAGGTGCGACGATGGCGTCCCTGAAACGCGCCTCGCCGCTCCTGCTCGCCGCCTGGCTGGCCGCCCCGGCGCCCGCCGGCGCCGACCCGGCGACGATGACGCGGGCCGAGATCGTGTCCCTGGCCGAGTCCGGGGTCGGCTATTCGTACTGGTGGGGCAACGGCTGCTGGCGCAGCGACGGCGCGTCCCACGGCTCCTGCTCGGGAAGCTGCCCGAGCTGCACGCACAGCGGCAGCTACGGCGCCGACTGCTCGGGCTTCGCGGCCAAGGTCTGGCAGGTGCCGAGCGCCAGCTCGGTCACCAGCTGCGCGCACCCATACTCGACCTGGGATTTCACCTGCACCAGCGCCTGGTGGAGCGCGATCGCCCGCGACTCGCTGACTCGCGGCGACGCCGCCTCGTATCGCAGCGGCGGTTGTCCCGGCACGGGCGGCCACATCGTGATCTACGACAGCGGCGACCCGTGGGGCTCGCTGTGGACCTGGGAGGCCCGCGGCTGTTCCTACGGCATCGTCCACAACAGCCGCACGCTCACCTCGAGCTACCGGGCGATCCGCCGCAGCCGGCTGAGCACGAGTTGCACGCCCGTGACCGAGACCTGCAACGGCGCGGACGACGACTGCGACGGGGCGACGGACGAGGACGGTGTGTGCGTCGCGGCGCCGCCGCCGAGCTCCGCGGCGGACGAGCTGGCGGTGCAGGTCGCGAGCTGGGAGAGCGGCGGGTCCACCGACGTGGACGGCGACGGCCGGGCCGACGTCTGCGGACGGACCGGCGCCGGCTGGCGCTGCCACCTGGCCGACGGCTCCGGGTTCGGCGGCGAGTTGTCCGGGCCCGAGCTGTCCGACTCCGCCGGCTGGAACGACGTCGAGAACTACGCGACGATCCGCATGGGCGACATCGACGGCGACGGCAAGGCCGACCTCTGCGCCCGCGCCGACGACGGGTTCCACTGCTGGAACTCCACGGGCTCGGGCTTCGGCACGCGGATCGCCGGCCCCGGCATGACCGACTCGGCCGGTTGGAATCGGGTCCAGTACGCCAGCACGATCCGCCTGGCCGACTACGACGGCGACGGCAAGGCCGACGTCTGCGCGCGGGCCGCCATCGGCTTCCGCTGCTATCGCTCCGCGGGCACCGGCTTCGCCTCGTCGATCGCCGGGCCGGCGCTGTCCGACGCCTCCGGCTGGGCCGTCGACCGTCACTACCGCACGCTGCGGCTGGGCGACGTCGACGCCGACGGCCTGGCCGACATCTGCGTGCGCGGCGCCGGGGACTGGCGCTGCTGGCTCTCCGACGGCCTCGGGTTCCCGACCGCGATCGTCGGCCCCGCCTGGGCCGACGCGAGCGGCTGGAGCGACGCCGACCGGTACGCGACAATCCGCTTCGCCGGCGGTCGCCGGGCCGCCGGATGCGTCCCGGTCGACGAGGTCTGCGACGGCGTCGACAACGACTGCGACGGCGACATCGATGAAGGCTGCGGCACGCCCCCCGACGGCGAAGACAGCGGCTCGAGCTGGGACGGCCCGATGCTCTCGGACGACGCCGGGACCGAGCCGCCGCCGGACGACCCGGCCGACGCCGGCTCCGCCGGCGAGGCCGGCGGCCGCTGGCTTCCGCTGCCCGCCGCCGAGGACGACCTCCTGGGTTGCAGCTGCACGATCCCCGCGTCCCCGCCGCGCGCCGGCGCCCTTCTGTTGCCGCTGCTCGCCGCGCTCCTCGCCGTCCGACGACGGCGGAGACGCCACCACCGTCGCGAGGTCGTGACCGAACGAGCCGGTGGAACGACGGCCGACGGCCGACCGCGCAGATCCGATTGACCTAGCGGCCGATGTCCTTCGGGCTCGTGACGGTTACCAGCGGCGTGGGACCGGGGAACGGGCGCAGGTTGGAGTTGTTGCCGCCGGAATCGGTGGTCGCCACACGACCGGCGTCCCGGCGGCGAGCGTCCCGGCGGACCTGGGCCTGCGCGTCCCGCGACGACTCGGCCGGCGCGGCCGGGGCATCCAGGGCGTCGCCGGCCGACGGACTGTCGACGGTTTCCGTCGGCGCGGTGTCGACCGCGTCCGGTTCGACATCG
>CAZMRP010000596.1:0-3777 GCA_964568275.1 uncultured Myxococcales bacterium | reverse complement strand
GCCGTCGCGGCGCTTCGCGGCCTGGGCGCTGGTCGCGCTGGCGGTCGTCACCGCGCTCGGCGGGGCGCTCGCCGCGCAGTTGGAGTTCGACTACGACTACGGCCGGCTCGGCAGCGCGCGCAGCGTGAAGGGCGGCCTGCCGACGCGCTCGGCAGTTCGCGGCTACACCAGCTCGCCCGCGTTGCTACTGGCCGATCCGCCCGCGCAGGCGCGGGCGGCGTACACGGAGGCCCGGCGCCGCGTGGCGGCGGGCGACCCCGGCGTGCGGGACGTCGTGGCGCTCGACTCGTTCGTCCCCGCCGAGCAGGCGCGCAAGGCCGGGCTGTTGGCCGAGATGGACGCGCTGATGGCGGACCCGGCCTTCGGCTTCTACGAGGACCGGCTGGACGACGAGCAGTTCGCGCGGCTCGAGCGGTGGCGGGAGCGGCTGCGGCTGCCGCCGGTGGACCCCGCGGCGGCGGAGTTTCCGGACTGGGCGCGGGCGCTGTTCCGCGAGCGGGACGGCCGGACCGACGGACGGTTCGTCTACCTCCTGACCGACGGCAACCTGAACGACGGGCACGAGGCGATGCGGCTGCAGGAGCGCTGGCAGACGCTGCGGCTCGCGGACGGCTCGACGGTGCCGGTCGCGTCGTCGGCCTTCGTGTTCGCCGACATCATCCGTTTCCTGCGCGAGGAGGGGACGGCGGTGACGGGCATCGCGCTGCTCGTGGTGCTGGCGCTGCTGCTCGTGCACTTCCGGCGCGTGCGCGCCGCGCTCCTGGTCTACGTCCCGCTGCTCGCGGGCTTCACCTGGTTCCTCGGCGTGCTGGTGGCGCTGGACTGCCGCGTGACGTTCTACTCGGCGGTGGTGTTCCCGATCGTGGTCGGCACCGGCATCGACGGCGCGATCCACCTGTACCACCGCTACCGGGAGCTGGGGCCGGGCTCGATCGGCGAGGCGTTGCGGCGGACCGGGCCCGGCGTGGCGCTGTCGACGCTCACGACGGCCGCCGGCTTCGCGAGTCTGATGTTCACGGGGCACCGCGGCCTGGCGACGCTCGGGCTGACGGCGGTCGTGGGGCTGCTGGCGGTGCTGGCCGCGACGCTGACCGTGCTGCCGGTGCTGCTGGTGCTGCTCGAGCGACGACGGCCGTCGTCGGCCCGCGGCACAGTGTGATTCGCGCCCCACAGGCGCAGCTCCCGTCAATACACGAAAAACCGCGCGGCACGGATCTCGCTCTACGGGGATTCGGCGGGCGGTCGTTGCGGGCCCGTCGGGAGGTAGCGCGATGGTCAAGGTCGACATGCACTGCCACAGCCGGTACTCGGACAAGCCGATCTTCTGGTGGCTGCGCAAGCTGGGGGCGCGGGAGAGCTACTGCCCGCCCGAGGAGCTGTACCGGCGGCTCAAGCGGCGCGGGATGGCGTTCGTCACCATCACCGACCACGACACGATCGCCGGGGCGCAGGAGCTCGCGGCGGCGCACGAGGACGCGTTCGTCTCCTGCGAGTTCACGGTGCGCTTCTGGCAGGAGCAGGTCGACACGCACATCCTGGCCTACGACCTGACCGAGGAGCAGTTCCGCCGCGGACGCTACCTGGCGCGGGACATCCGGGAGTTCGCCGCCTACTTCCGCGAGCAGGGGGTGCCGACGGCGGTTCCGCATCCGCTGCACAACGTCGGCGGGCGGCTCGAGCCGCGGCACCTCGAGCAGCTGGTGCTGCTGTTCGAGCACTTCGAGGAGGTGAACGGGCTGCAGCTCCCGGAGGGGAACCAGCTCAACCGCGAGTTCCTCGCGCAGCTCACGCCGGAGCTGGTGGAGCGGTTGGCGAAGAAGCACGGGATCGAGCCGGCCTTTCCCGAACCGTGGCGCAAGGGGCTGCTCGGCGGCAGCGACGACCACTCGGGCTTCCTGCTCGGCCGCGCGTGGACCGAAGTGCCGGCGGCGGAGGACCACCACAAGTTCCTGCAGGCGGTCCGCGGCCGGGAGAGCCGCGGCCGCGGGCTCGGCGCCAGCGCGCTGACCTTCGCCCACTGCGCGCTGACCAACACCGCCGAGACGATGATGAACCACTTCTGCGACCCGGGACCGCTGCACCAGCGCGCCACGCAGCTCGCCCACCTGATGTACGGCGAGCACATCGAGGAGGTCGAGCTGGCCTCGCGGATGAAGGCCCACGCCGAGGGCTCCTGGCAGCTCGTCGACGAGCCGACGCCGGAGGAGATGCTGATCGAGGGGCTGGTGCAGATCGTGATGCGCGACTGGCACGACCCCAACCTGCTGTTCGACCGCGTCGTCGGCCGCGACCTGCAGGAGGAGACGTTCGTGATCGTCAACCAGCTGTTCAACACGCTGATCCGCCGGGCGCTCACCGCCTGGTACGAGCACGTGAAGCAGGGCCGGTTGATGGACGCCTTCACCAAGCTGTCGCTGATCTTCCCGACCGGCATCGTCGCCGTCCCGTACCTGATGGGGTTCCAGCACCTGCACGCCGACAAGGGCTACCAGCGGAGCGTGGCGCGGGAGTACGGGCTGGCCGAGCCGGGGGCGGGCCGCCCCGAGAAGTGGGCCTGGTTCACCGACACGATCGTCGACGTCAACGGGGTGGCCCGCACGATCCAGACCGTGGCGACGCTGGCCGAGCAGCACGACACGCCGATCACCACGGTGACCTGCCACCCCACGCCGCCGCCGTTCCAGGGGCACCTCAAGAACTTCGCCCCGATCCACCACATGGCGCTGCCCGAGTACGAATCGATGGTGCTGTCGATCCCGCCGCTGCTCGAGATGCTGCGCTGGTGCGAGAAGGAGCAGTTCACCCGGGTCATCATCTCGACCCCCGGCCCCGTCGGCCTCGTCGCCCTGTGGATCGCCAGGCTCCTCGACATCCCCACCGTCGCCATCTACCACACCGACCTGCCGCACTACGTGCGGATCCTGACCGACGACCCGTCGATGGAGGCGCTGGCGTGGCACCTGGTGCGGTTCCTGTACGGCAAGGTCGACCAGGTCTACGTGCTGACCGAGGCCTATCGTCGCCTGCTGCGGGACAACGGGCTGGCCGACCGGGACATCCGCATCTTCCCGAAGGGGACCGACGTCACGCTGTTCCATCCCGACCGTCGCGACCTCGCGCTGTGGAAGCGCTACGGGCTCAACGGCTCGACCAAGCTGCTGTACGTGGGTCGCGTCTCCCGCGAGAAGGGGCTCGACCTGCTCGGCGAGGCCTACCGACGCCTGCGCCAGGAGCGCGAGGACGTCGAGCTGGTCGTCGTGGGCGACGGTCCGTACCTCGACGAGCTGAAGCGCAAGTGGGCCGAGGTCCCGGGCGTGGTGTTCACCGGCTTCGTCGAGGGCGAGGAGCTGGCGACGCTGTACGCCTCCTCCGACGTCTTCGCCTTCCCGTCGACCACCGACACCTACGGGTCGGTGGTGCTCGAGGCGCAGGCGGCGGGCCTGCCGGCCGTGGTCACCGACCAGGGCGGGCCGCGCGAAGTGATCGTCGAGGGACGGACCGGGCTGGTGGCGAAGGCCAGCGACGTCACCGACTTCACCGCCGCCCTGCGGCGCCTCGTGGCCGACCGCGAGTTGCGTCAGGAGATGGGCTACCAGGGCCGGCTGCACGCCGAGCAGAAGACCTGGGCGGGCGCGTTCCAGACGTTCTGGGAGGCCCAGCGCGGACTGCACCACGAGTCCGGCGCGCATTGAGGCGGGCGATGCGACTGCTGCTGGTCTCGCAGGACTTCCCGCCCGCCGTCGGCGGCGTGCAGACCTGGGCCGACCGTCTCGCCCG
>CAZMRP010000595.1:0-3777 GCA_964568275.1 uncultured Myxococcales bacterium | reverse complement strand
TTCCGCATCGAGGCGAGGGCCGTGGGCCGGCTAAGGCACCCCGGCATCGTGCAGGTCTTCGACTTCGGCGAGGCCGGCGGCTGCCTGTACCTGATCATGGAGTACCTGCCCGGCGGCAGCCTCGCCCGGGCACTGGAGGCCGGGCCTCTGGAGCCGGTGAAGGCGGCCCGAACCGTCGAGGCGCTGGCGCGGGCGGTCCAGGCCGCGCACGAGGCGGACGTGATCCACCGCGACCTGAAGCCGGCCAACGTCCTGCTCACGGCGGACGGCGAGCCCAAGGTGGGGGACTTCGGCGTGGCGCGGCTCCTCGACGACGAGGGCCAGACGACGACGGGCCTGGCGGTCGGGACAGTCCCGTACATGGCGCCGGAACAGACGCGCGGCGAGGTGGGGCGGACGTCGGACGTGTGGGCGCTCGGGGTGATCCTGTACGAGTGCCTGTCGGGCCGGCGGCCGTTCGCGGGGAAGGACCAGGCCTCGCTGTTGCGGGCCATCAACGGGCAAGACCCCGAGCCGCCGCACCCGGAGGGGGGCGAGGCGCCGGCGGGGCTGTTCGAGTTTCCCGCCCTCCCCGGCCCGCCGTCGCCGCCGACGCCGGCGTCGGTGGCCCGGGCCGTCTCCCGCGCCTGGGGCTGGCGGCTCGCGGCCTGCCGCGAGCTGGGCACGGTCCGGCACCGGATCCTAGCCCGGTCGATCGCGGTGCGGGTGTTCGCGGCGCGGGTATGCGGGGGACCGACGACGCCGGCGCGGGCCGCCGGGGCCTTCCGGTGTGTCGCCCTGCCCCGCTTCGGCGAGCTGCCGCTGTCGGGCGCGACGCTGCGGATCGTCGCGAAGCTGCTCGCGACCGGTTGACGTCCCTACGACAGTTGGAGGTCGGCGAGCGCCGCGGAGAACAGCTCCCGGGTGCCGGCGACGACCGGCGCGGTGCGCTTCCAGGCGCGGTACAGGTGATGGCGGAAGCCCCAGTTGTGGCGGGTCTCGAACAGGAAGCGGAACAGCCGGTTCGGCGGGCGGTCGATCAGGCCGCGCAGGCGGCGGCGGACCTCGGGGAACTCCACGGCGAGCGCGAACAGGCGCTGCAGGTTGGTGATCCGCTCGCGGTCGCGGACCGTCGCGTAGCGCAGCGGCGAGTCGCCGAAGTACGAGTAGGACAGCCGCTCGTAGTTGCCGTCGAAGTAGCCGTGCCGCTCGGCCCACCTCGCGATGGGGGTCGCGGGGTACGGCTGGAGGACCGTGGCGGCGGCGAGGTCGACCTTGCAGGCGGCGTTGAGCGCCACGGTGCGCAGCTCCTCGTCGAGGGTGGCGCCGGGGATGCCGACCATGCTGAACGAGAGGATGCGGATGCCGGCGGCCTTGAGCCGGCGGCAGCCGTCGAGGATCGCGTCGTCGGCGGAGGGTCGACCGAGCACCTCGCGCCGCACGCGCTCGGAACCCGACTCGATGCCCAGGCCGACCGCGGTGCAGCCGGCGGCGGCGAGCAGCCGGACGGTGCGCTCCGTCGCGCGTTCGGGGCGCAGCTTGCAGAAGAACGGGAGTCCGACGCGGCGGGCGTAGATCCGTGCGAACCGCTCGAGCCACGGCTGGTTGGCGCAGAAGTTGGCATCGATGAACCAGGCCAGCTTGAGGCCCCAGCGGTCGCGCACGCGCAGGACCTCGTCGCAGACCCGCTCGGGGTCGTGCGCACGCAGCAGCGGGCCGAAGCGGCGGTGGCGCTGGTTGAGCCGGTGGTTGAAGCAGTAGGTGCAGCGGTGGGGACAGCCGCGGGTGGCGAGGAACGCCTTGTTCGGCGCGTCGCGGTAGCGCGGGTCGGCGTCGTAGAACAGGTCGAAGGCGGGAGGCGGGAGCGTGTCGAGCTCGCGGACGGGGCCGCGTGCGGCACCGCGCTCGACGGGGCCGCGACCGTGGTCGCGGCGGATCCACCAGCCGGCAGGCAGCTCGGGGTACCCCGCCTGCCACAGCACGAGGAACTCGGGGAACGACTCCTCGCCCTCGCCGATGCAGACGCCGTCGAGCGGCGCCTGCTCGAGCACGCGGGGGAAGAAGGTCGGGTGGGGGCCGCCGAGCACCAGGCCCTTTTCGGGGAAGCGGCGGCGCAGCTCGCGGGCCCAGCGGAGGTAGACCCGATGCAGGCCGGTGGTGGCGGACATCGCCAGCACGTCGGCGTCGCGCACGCGCGGGTGTCCGGCGAGCGCGGCGACGTCGCGGTGCTGCACCAGCGTGACGACGTGGCCGCGGCGGCGCAGCGCCGCGGCGAGGGACATCAGGCCGTAGGCCAGCGGCTCGCGGGCGCCGAGGGAGACGAAGGTGACGTTCACGGGAGAGGCACTCGCGCGCGAGTCACTCGCAGACGATGTCCCACAGGTCCTCGCCGTCGTCGGCCGCGCCGTCCTCGGGCGAGGCCTCGTCCGGGGAGGCCGCGTCGTCCTCGGCGGCGACGTCGTCGGCCGTCGCGGCGTCGTCGGGGTCGGCGGCGTCGTCCGGCGCCGTCGCGTCCTCGGTCGTGGTCACATCCGGGGAGCCGTCCGCGACCGTGTCCGGGGTGTCGGGCGTCGGCGAGGAGCCGCCGCAGGCGTCGACGGCCGCGGAGACGGCGCCGAGGCCGAAGTAGAACCCGAGCCGCGCGAGGCGGCGCACCGTGTCGAGCAACGCCATGGCCGGTTTCTACCACGGCGGGCGGAGGCGGGCAACTCGGACGGCGGCGCGCGCGGGGTCGCACGACAAGGCGACGGCGCGCCGGCCTCGACCGCGGCTACGACGGCGTGCGCAGTCTCAACCCGTGCTTGCCGGCCTGCTTGGCGTCGTACATCGCGGCGTCGGCCTCCCGGAGCGGCTCCTCGTCGCTGTCCGGGGCGACGGCGTACCAGGCCAAGCCGACGCTGGCGCCGACGTCGGCCTCGGGGTAGCGGGCGGCGGCGGCGGCGACCCGATCCACGATCCGGCGACCGATCTCCTCGGCCGGCGCCGGCTCGACGTTCCACAGCAGGGCCCCGAACCCGTCCCCGCCCAGCCGGGCCACGACGTCGCTCGCCCGCACGGCGTCGCGCAGCTCGTCGGCGATCCGCTTGAGCAGCTCGTCCCCGGCGGCGTGGCCGTGGCGGTCGTTGACCCGCTTGAAGTTGTCGAGGTCGATGTAGGCGATGCAGATCGGCGTCCGGGCGCGGCGGCTGCGCGCGGCTTCGGTGCGCAGCATCTCGAGGAAGGAGCGGGAGTTGCCGAGGCCGGTCAAGCCGTCGGTGCGGGCCAGCGAGCGCTCGGCCTCGAGGGCGCGGGCCAGCCGGCGGTTGAGGTCGACGAGGCGCAGGCGGTCGCTGCGGACGCGCGCGGCGAGCAAGCCGATCGCGGCGTACATCGCGAGTCGGGTGAAGGCGTTCCAGCTGCCGACCGGAACGTGACCTTCGCCGTGGAGGGCGGCGTCGGCCGCGAACCAGGCGGCCGCGGCGGCGACGGCGAGCAGCAGCCCGGCGCGGCGACCGGCGAGCCAGCCGGCGAGGGCGACCGGCACGAGGTAGGCCAGCGACAGGCCGAGTTCCGGCCCGGTGACGTAGTCGAGCCAGCCGATGGCCGCCACCCCGAGGACGGCCGTGCCGACGAGCACGGCCCAGGCCCGTCCGGACAGCGGACCCGGGTCGCGGAGCCGTTCCGGCGATGCCGCCTCCGCCGGGGGGTCCGGCGGCGGGACGGGCGCGGGCGAATCGACGGTCGAGGGCACGTCCACCTCCGGCGGCAGGATGCCAGAGGCGGTGCCGTCCCGCAACGCGAGGCGCCGCCGGGCCCCGG
>CAZMRP010000594.1:0-3787 GCA_964568275.1 uncultured Myxococcales bacterium | reverse complement strand
GCGAGCAGCCCGAGGCTGCCGAGGGCCGCGCCGAGCCGTTCGCGGGTCGCCGCCGCCGGCCAGGCCAGCGGCGAACGGATCCCGGTCTTGATCCGGCCCAGCAGCGCCAGCGCCGCCTTGACGGGACCGGGGTTGGTCTCGACGAACAACGCCTTGCACAGCGGCGCCAGACGCCGCGCCAGCGCCAGCGCGCCGGCGGGCTGCTCCGCGTCCCAGGCCGTCTGCAACGCCACCAGCTGCCGCGGCGCGACGTTGGAGGCCACCGAGATCACCCCGTCGCCGCCGCAGGCCAGGAACGGGAGGAAGGTGCCGTCGTCGCCGGAGAGCAGCGCCTGCCCCTCGCGCAGCACCGCGCCCACCTCGAGCGCCCGCTCCAGGTTTCCCGTCGCCTCCTTGATCCCGGCGAACCGCGGGTGTCCCACGAGCTGCGCCAGCGTCGCGGGCTGCAGGTCGCTCACCGTCCGGCCCGGCACGTTGTAGGCCAGCACCGGCAGCTCGGCCGCCTCGAGCACCGCCGTGAAATGGCGCAGCAGGCCGTCCTGCGTCGGCTTGTTGTAGTACGGCACGACGACCAGCAGCGCGTCGGCGCCGCCGTCGGCCGCCGCCGCGGCCTGCTCGAGCGTGGTGCGGGTGCTGTTCGAACCCACCCCCATCACCACCGGGACGCGGCCCGCGGCGTGCCTGCGGGCCGCCGCGAGCAGCGCCCGCCGCTCGTCGGCCAGCAGCGTCGGCGCCTCCCCCGTCGTGCCCGCCACCACCAGCCCGTGGACGCCGCACTCGAGCTGCCAGGCCACCAGCTTCTCGAACGCCGCCAGGTCCAGCGCCTCGCCGTCCATCGGCGTCGCCAGCGCGGTCAACACACCCTTCAACATGCGCGCCACCTCCTCGCCGTCCCGCCCTGCGGAACCGCACCCTTCACGGTGCGGCGTACCGCGGGCTGCAGCCCGCGGTTCGGAACGACGGGCGCATCCTAGCATGTGCGGAAGACCGTGGTGCGTTGTCGGGGCGTGCCGCGGGCTGCCCCCCCGCGGTTCGGAATCAGGCGTACACCCGGTAGTCGAGGTTCGCGAACAGGTTGTCGCGCGACTCCAGCTCGGTCAGCCACGCCTCGTCGACGAGGCCGGTGTCGACCTCGCGTACCAGCCGGCGGAAGCGCGCCAGGTGCGCCTTGATGCGGTGGACCGCGAACTCCACGCTGGTCCGCGTCATCATGATGAACGCCCAGTCCGACGACTGCGCCAGCAGGAGCTCGCGCGCCGCCTGGCACAGCGCCCGACGCGTCAGCGGGTCGGGCCGCGGCTGCGCCCGCGCCACCCGGGTCATGTCCTCCGCCGCCAGGTGCAGATGCCGGTAGATCCAGGCGTTGGCCCCCTCGAGCCACACGTAGTTGTACCCGCCCGCACCCCAGCTCGAGGCCGCCGGGACCTGCACCTGGTTCACCGGGTGCCGCCGCAGGTACTCGGTCAACGTGAGCGGCTCCAGCTCGTGCTGGTTGAAGTGCAGCATGCGGAACAGCAGCTCGAGGAACTCCGGTCCCTCGTACCACCAGTGGCCGTACAGCTCGGCGTCGAACGGCGCGACGACGAGCGGCGGGCGGTCGAGCGCCTCGGCGAGCCATTGCACCTGCAGCGTGCGGTTGAGCAGGAAGTGCCCGGCGTGCTCGTGCGCCCGCTCGGACGCCGCCCGCGGCTCGTACCACTCCTTGCGGTCGTTGTCGCGCCCCGTGATCCGGTGGTACTTGATGCCCGCGGCGACGCGGATCCCGTCCGGGTGCGCCGCCGCGCCGAGCTCGGCCAGCGGCAGATCGAAGCCCGCGTCGCGGTAGAAGTCGCGGTACCACGGGTCGCCGGGATAGCCGCTCTCGGCCGACCAGACCTGCCGGCTCGACTCGGGGTCGCGGCCGAACGCCGCCACGCCGTTGGGGCAGAACACCGGCGCGTAGACCCCCCAGCGCGGCACCACCGAACCGTGCTCGATGGCGTGCGTGTCGACCACGAAACAGCGCAGCCCGTGGTCCGCCAGCACCTCCTCCAGCCCCGGCTCGTAGGCGCACTCCGGCAGCCAGATCCCCCGCGGCGCCACGCCGAGCTGCTCGCGGTGGTGCTGCACCGCCACCGCCAGCTGCGCCCGCAACGCCTCCGGATGACCGGCGAGCAGCGGCAGCACCGCGTGCGTCGCCGCGCAGGTCAGCAGGTCGAGGAACCCCTCCCGCTCCAGCTCGGCCAACGCCCCCGGCACGTCGCCCCGCAGCTCGTCCCACAGCCCGTGCAGCTCCACCAGCCGCTCGAGCTGCACCCCCGCCAGATAGCGCACGTGCGCCTCGGGCCGCCGGTGCATCTCCGCCCGCGCCAGGTCCTCCATCGCCAGCAGATGCCGGACGAACCGACCGCGCAGCAGGTCGTCCCGCAACATCGCCAGCAGCGTCGGCGAGATCGACATCGTCAGGCGGAACGGCACGCCGTCCGCCCGCAGCCGCCGGAACCGCAACAGCAACGGCAGGTAGCACTCCGCGATCGCCTCGTACAACCACCGCTCCTCCAGGAACGACGGATGCTCGGGATGCCGCACGAACGGCAGGTGCGCGTGCAGCACGAACGCCAGGTAGCCGCGGGGTGCCGGTTTCGCCATCGGCGGACGAACACCTCTTGCCGGCGAGTATGACGCGGTGGGTCGATCGGATCAACCCTTCGTGTGTCATTCCTTCGTGTCATTGCCCTGTGCCAGGTTGTCGGCTACCATGGCGCATCGTGGCCGAGGGGTTGCCCAGGCGGTACGAATTCCGCAAGACGCTCGGGGCCGGCGGGGAAGGCCAAGTCTCGCTCGTCGCGGATCTCCTGCGCGGCGGCGAGGTCATGGTCCTCAAGAAGCTGGCACGGATTGACGCGCCGGACGGGCGGAGTGTGCCAGTCGAGCGACGCGAGGCGCGGCTCGTCGACCAGCTGCGGCGGGAGTTCCGCCTGTTGGCCGCGCTGCGTCACCCGTCCCTCGCCCCGGTCCACGACTTCGGCGTGCTGCCCGACGGCGCCGTCTACTTCACCCGCGCCTTCGTCGCCGGCGAGCCGCTCGCCGCGCCCCCGGAGGGGCTCGAGGCCGGCGCGGCCGCGCGCCTGCTGATCGGCGTCTGCGATGCGCTCGAGCCGCTGCACGCCGGCGGCCTGCTGCACGGCGACATCAAGCCGGCCAACGTGATCGTCGAGCCCTCCGGGGCGGTGACGCTGATCGACTTCTCGCTCGCGCGACCCCAGGGCGCTCCGGACGGCCTGCCCTCCGGCACGGTGGCCTACATGGCCCCCGAGCTGCTGCGCGGCGAGCCGCTCGACGTGCGCTCCGACCTGTACGCCGTCGGCGTGCTCGCCTGGTACCTGTTGACCGGTGGGCTGCCGTTCGGTCCCGGCGTCGCCGAGACGATCGACGGGCATCTGCGGCGCGAGCCGCCGCGACTACGCGCGCGCGGCGGCGGAGCGAGGAGCGTCGAGCCGCTCGTCCGGCGCCTGCTGGGCAAGTCTCCGGTGGACCGCTTCCCCGACGTGCGCGAGCTGCGCGCCGCGCTGGTCGGCGCCTGTCCGGACGTCGCCCGTGCCGAGCGCGCCACGGGCTGCGCGGCGCTCCCCGCGCTGACCGGCGGCATCGCCGACGTCGACGCCCTGGCCGCGAACGTGCTGGTCGACCCCTCGCTCGAGCGTCCCCCGCGCCCGACCCTGGTGCTCGGCGAGCCGGGAGCGGGGCGGAGCACCGTGCTGCGCGAGCTGCAGTGGCGCGCCCAGCTCGGCGGCTGGACCGTGCTGCC
>CAZMRP010000593.1:0-3792 GCA_964568275.1 uncultured Myxococcales bacterium | reverse complement strand
CCGCGACGCATTCGACGACCCGCGGGTCGAGTCGAACCTCGCCGCGGTCCGCGCGCGTCTTCCGGGTGCGGCGACCCAACCTTCGCTGCGCCCTGGCAACACTGGACTCGATGTCGAAGGCGCTCATCCTGATCGATAATGCCATACAATAACGGACCGAGCGCAAGACGTTCTTGTTCCTTCGACGGGCGTGGATTGTCCGGTTCTTCGTGTAAGCGCCTGCAATGCCTTGGACTTCCAGATTCCGGCGCCAGGCCGTGAAGAACCGAGCAGGGGAGGTCGGGCTACTTGCAGGTGACCTTGAGGACCACGGCGGCGCCGGTGTCGCCCGCGGCGCAGCCGTCGAACAGGCCGTAGCCGCCGCCCTTCATCACCAGTTCCTCGATCATCTCGATCATCAGGCGCATGCCGGTCGGGCCCTGGGGGTGGCCGTACACCAGCGACGAGCCGTAGTTGTTCATCTGCTCCCACTTGACGCCGAACTCGCGGCAGAACACCACGTCGTTGACCGCGAACGGGTTGTGGGTCTTGATCACCGCCACGTCCTTGATCCCGATCCCGGCCCGTTCCAGCGCCTGCTTCGCGGCCGGGATGATCGCCTCGGCCATGAACCCCTTGCGGACGCGGCCCTGGCCGTAGGACACGACCTGGATCTCGACGTTCTTGTCCTTCGACAGCTCGCGGGCCTTGTCGCGCGTCGCCAGCAGCATCCCGCAGTTGCCGTCCGCCGGGAAGGTCTGGGCGCCGAAGCTCACCGTGCCGTTCGGCTTGACCGGCTTGAGCTTGGCCAGCCCCTCCGCGGTGCTCGACCGCGGCCCCTCGTCGGCCCTCACCGTCGCCAGCACCTTGCGGCCGCTGGGGTCCTTCACCTCGACCGGCAGCACCATGTAGCGCTTCTGGAACGCCTGGTCGTTCGCCGTGGCGTCGCGGTACTGCTTCTCGCGGAGCAGCACCATCTCGTCCTGCTCCTCCTTCGTGACCTTGTGCTCCCGCGCGCAGTTCTCGGCGGTATCGATCATCGCGTTCTTGGCGAACGGGTCGTCGCCGAAGTTGTCGAGGACCCAGTCCTCCTTCTCGCCGGTGCCGCCCGGCCCCATCGGGTTCGGGAAGTACAGGTGCGGGCCGTTCGAGCAGCGGTCGGCGGTCACGGTCAGCGTCAGCGACGACGCACCGCATTCGATCTCGTGCGCCGCGGTCTGCACGCACTTGGCGCTCGTGGCGCAGGCCTGGCCGATCATCGGCCCGGTGATCATCGCGTTCCCGAGCAGCCCCGCCGTCCACGGCGCGCCGTAGAAGCACGACTTCTGGGGAATGGTCCAGCCGAGCACGAAGGTCTCGATCTGTTCGAGCGGGATCTTCTTCTCGGTCAGCGCCTTGTTGGCGATCTCCGCGGCGAACTTCAGCGAGTGCAGGTTCGCGAAGCTCCCCTGCCAGCGGCAGAACGGCGTCGACCAGTAACCACCGTACGGTACGAACGACTTCTCGAAGGGCATGGGCACCTCCTTGGTGTGCAGGCGGTTGTTACCCGCGCGGGGGGTGTGAGTCAACGGGGAAGTCGGAAAAGTCCGGGAAGGCGAGGCGGAGCGATCGCGACCGCGGAGCAGCCGGTCGCGCGCCGTCACGGCCTTCCCCGGCGAAACGCAGGTTCGAGGTCGGCATGGATTCGGGGGCCGCTCCGATGGTAGGACGGGGCGCCGAGCGGGGCACGTGGATGGGCAAGCCGAAGCCGAAGAAGCCGGAGTCGAAGGCGGGAGTGCCGCGGACGCCGCTGCGGGCGGCGCTGATCACCGCCGCCGGCCTGTTCGCCCTGTGGGTCGGCGTCCAGGGCAACATCACCTGCAACGGGGACGGGCAGGGCGACGATGCGCCGGACGACCTGCGGGCCGACGAGGAGGTCGCGGACGAGCGCACCGACGAGCCGGCGGACGCGCTCGCGACCGCAGCCGCGGAGTCGCCCGCGGCCGCGGCGCATGACTCCGGCGACGAGGACGCTCCGGAGCCCACCTTCCACGAGCGGTTGCTGGCGCTGGCCGGCGAGTACGCCGCCGGGAAGCTCGACCTCCCGCGGCTGCGCGACACGCTGGGCGCCCTGCGGGTCGATACCAACCTGACCCTGATCAACGAGTCGATGCGCTCGCGCACCACCTGGCTCGACCGGCTGCAGGAGCTGCTCGACATCCTGGCGCTCGGCGCGTTCGTGCTGCTGCTCGGACCGTGGTGGGTCCGGCGCCGCGCCGCGTCCGGAACGGCGCCGCCGCCGTGGCGGATGTCGATCCCGTACTTCGTGGTCACCGCCGCCGTCGTGCTCTGGATGTTCAAGCTGCTCGGCGGCCTGGTGGTCGGCGTGGAGAAGCTGCAGGTGGCGGTGGCCGCCTTCGGCACGCCGACCGCGGCCGCGGCGGACGCCGTCGTGCACTACGTCGTCTTCGGCGCCGACGCGGAGTTGGAGCGGCTGCTCGAGCTGCTGTTGGCGGCGCCCCGGGCGGTCCAGGACAACCCGCTCTACGGCCTCGGGGCGCTGGGCGGGCTGTGGGCCGGCGTGCAGGGTGCCCTCGACTCGACCGCGCTGTGGCTGGCGCGCCACGCCTTCTCGCTGGTGGTCAAGGCGCTGCAGCTCTACGGCCCGCTGCTGGCGGTCGCCACGCTGCTGGTGGCCTACCGGATGATCGTGCCGCTGGTGCGCAACCTGGTGCGCTACCCGGTCGACGCGCTGTCGGGGGCCGACGCGCCCGGGCTCGGCCGGTTCGTGTTGCGGCAGCTCGGCCTGCTGTGGAAGGAGATCCGCGCCGCGACCTGGATGCTGCTGTTCGTGCTGGTGTTCACCGTGCTGGCCGTGGCGGCGGTGCGGGTGCTGACCTTCGGTGCGGTCGTGGTGCTGATCAAGACGCTGCTCGCGGCGTCCGCCGCCGTCGCCTCCGGCGCGGGGCTGCCGGACGTCGGGCTGCTGTTCGCGCTGCTGTCGATCGCCGTCCTGCTGGTGGTGGTGGCGGGGACCTGCCTCGGCGCGGCGGCGGTGATCTTCGGCCGGGCGTACCCCGTGGTGCGGACGCGGCTGCACGAGAAGCGGCGGTTCCGCCGCTTCCCGCTGTTCTGGCGCACGGTGCGGCGGCTGGGGTCGCAGGTGGTCTGGCCGACGCTGCTGTCGGTCGGCGCCCTGCTGGCACTGTACTTCCTGGCCCTCGAGTTCGTCGCGAGCCCCACGCTGCGGGTCTGGCTGCCGGCGGCGCTCGGTCCGCTGCTCGCGGCGCTGCTGTGGCGGCTGCGGGTCTTCGCCCGGCTGTGGAACCTCGCGCGCCTCGACCCGCTGGCCGCGCCCCCCGGCCCCGCGCCGGAGCCGTCGAAACGCGGTTGGCGGTGACAGCGGCCCCCGAATCGCGGTACGAATCGCCTGCCCGGACGGCCCGGGACGAGAGGTGCGAGGCATGCGCTACGACGTGTCGCTGCTGACCGACCAGGATCTGTACCTGTTCAACGAGGGGAGCCACCTGCGGCTGTACGAGAAGCTCGGGGCGCACCCGCTGCCGGTCGACGGCCAGGACGGCACGCTGTTCGCCGTCTGGGCCCCCAACGCGCAGGACGTGTTCGTGATGGGGGCGTGGAGCGACTGGGACCCCCACCGGCACCCGCTGCGGGCCAAGGGCCCCTCCGGCATCTGGGAGGGGTGGATCCCGGGCGTCCGCCAGGGGATGCCGTACAAGTACCGCGTCGTCTCGCGCGAGGGCGGCCGGCCGTTCGACAAGGCCGATCCCTTCGCGTTCCACGCCGAGACGCCGCCGCCGACTGGCTCGGTGG
>CAZMRP010000592.1:0-3796 GCA_964568275.1 uncultured Myxococcales bacterium | reverse complement strand
CAAAGGGGCACGAAAGGGTCTGCATGGGGAGATGTGTGTCCTGTCAGGGCGTTCTTGTGCCTTAAACCATGTCTCTGTGGGTGTGGGGGGGGGGGGGGGGGGGGGCGGCGGGGCGCCCCGTGGGGGGGGGGAGGGGGGGGGTGGGAGGGGTTGGGGGGGGAGGGAGGAGGCGAGGATCGGGGGGCAACGCGGGGTGGGGTCGAAAGCGCTGGACGGCATGGTGGGTTCGAACGGCAACGGGAACGGCGGCGGTGGGAGCGAGCAGGACGACAAGCCGGAGACCGGGCGGCACACGGCGCTGGGCGGGACGATGGCGATGCTCCGGCGCCACGGCGCGGCCTACCTGCGCCAGCAGGCGGGCGGCCGGCCTCGCATTCTCGAACTGCAGGTGACCCGGTCCTGCAATGCCCGGTGCGCCTGGTGCGACGCCTGGCGGGCGCCGGGGAACGACGCCGAACTGGACGACTATTCGGCGATGGTGCGCTTGCTCCGGCCGCTCGGCGTGGCGCTGGTCGGGGGCGAGCCGCTGCTCCGGCCGGACCTGGAGCGGATCGCGGCGGCGTTGCGGCTGTCCACGGAGATCTCGGCGCTCACGGTGGCGACCAACGGGCTGGAGTTGACGGCCGACCGGGCGCGGCGGTTGCACGAGGCCGGGGTCGACAAGCTGGTGGTGTCGATCGAAGGGCTGGGCGAGGAGAACGACCGGGCGCGGCGGCGTCCGGGACTGTTCGCGCAACTCGATCGCGTGTTGCCCGAGGTCGCCGGCCTCGGGTTCCGCTCGGTGCAGTTGCAGCTGACGATCCACGAGCGCAGCGCTGCGCAGCTGGTGGAGGCGGCGCGCTACGCGAGGGAGCGGGGCGTGCGGATCGCGTACACGCTCGAGGGGCCGAGCCGGCTCGAGACGCGGTCGCCGTCCGCGGACGAGAAGCTGATGGGGCAGCTGGAGGACGAGATCGAGCGGCTGTGCGAGCTGGCGGAGCGGTGGACGCACATCGTCTCGTCGCCCGAGTATCTGCGACGGGTCGTGGCGTTCCTGCGGCGGCGGACGGCGGACCTCCCGCCGTGCGCGGCCGGGACCCAGTTCCTGCGGGCCACGTCGGACGGCTGGATCCGCCCCTGCGGCTCGCAGTCGCCGCTCGGGCATTGGACCGGCTATCCGTTCCCGGCGGCTCCGTTGCAGTGTCCGGGGTGTTGGTCGCGGCTGCGCGGCGAGACGCCGGCCCTGCTGGGCGTGAGTCAGCTCGTGGAGCTGTACCGCAGTGCGGGGGCCGATCCCGGCTGACGCGCAGCGCTTCCCACCTGTGCTAGCATTCCGTGCGATGTCCGACGACGACCGGTTGCCCGAGGAGCCGCCTGCGGTGCGTGGGCCCGGCGACGTGCCGGCGGGTGCGGGCGACGAGGCGGCCCAGCGCGAGCAGGGTCCGGAGGGGGAGGATCCGTCGCTCGGGCTGCTCGACGACGAGGACGACCCGTCGTTGTGCGGCCGCGACCTGATCGAGCCGGGGCTGGGCGAGGTCGAGCTGGGGGCGCTCGAGCTGGGCGACATCGCGGAGGACGCGCCGTCGGCGCTCGACGAGCTCGGGACGCCGGGCGGGGACGAGTCGCGCGTGGCGGCCGAGGAGTTCGGGGAGGACGCCGACCTGGTGGCCGGTTCCGAGCCGGTGGAGCTGCCGGGGGCGACGGACGACCTGTTCCCGCAGGAGGACGCCGACGCGTCGGTGCTCGACGGCGGCGAGGAGGGGCTGGTCGAGGACCTGGTGGACGCGATCGACGACCAGGTGCGTTCCGGCGACGTGGCCTGGCGGCAGTCGGGGCCTCCGGACGAGGCCGACGCGTTGGGCGGCGAGTTCGAGCTCTCCGCGGCGTCCGGCACGGCGGGGGACGGCCGGGGTGGCTCGGCCGGGCGCGTCGCGTCGCCGTGGCCGGTGGCGGCCCTCGTGCGCTGGGACGGGCGGCTGGCGGGGCTCGGGGAAGCGGGAGGCGCACCGTGAAGCCGCGGACGACCCGACGCGCCTCCGGTACCGAACCGCAGGCTGCGGCCCGCGGCCGCCGACCCACGACCCCGCCGCGCGGGCGGAAGGCCGTCGCGAAACGGCCGACCACGGCCACGACCACGACCACGTTGGTGGAGCTGACGGTGAACGGGGCGCAGGTCGCGGTGGCGGTGCGGCCGACGGATCGACTGCTGGACGGCCTGCGCGGGCCGCTCGGACTCACGGGCACCAAGGAGGGCTGCGGGGCGGGAGAGTGCGGGGCGTGCACCGTGCTGGTGGACGGCCGCCCGGTGAACGCCTGCCTGTTCCCGGCCCGCGAGGCCGAGGGACGACGGGTGACGACGGTCGAGGGGCTGGGCGGCCCCCGGGGCGAGCTGTCGGACGTGCAGCAGGCGTTCGTCGCGTGCGGGGCGATCCAGTGCGGGTTCTGCTCGCCGGGGATGATCCTCGCGGCGACGGCGCTGTTGGCCGAGCAGCCCGAGCCGACGGACGGGCAGATCCGCGACGCGCTGGTCGGCAACCTGTGCCGCTGCACCGGCTACGTGCAGATCGTGGAGGCGGTGCACGCCGCCGCCCGGCGACGGGGCGGCGGAGGTGCGCGATGACGGCGCGGCGCCACATCGGCCGGGCGACACCGCGGCCGGACGGCCCGGACAAGGCCGCCGGCCGGGCGCTGTACATCCACGACCTGTCGCGCCCGGGGATGCTGTACGGCAAGGTGAAGTTCGCGGAGCACCCCCACGCGCGCATCCGCGGCATCGATACCTCGGCCGCCGAGCGGGTGCGGGGCGTGCGGGCGGTGCTCACCGCCGCGAACACGCCCGAACTGCGCTTCGGTTTCCTGCGCGACAACCTGGTGCTCAAGCGCGACAAGGTGCGGCAGTTCCGCGACGAGGTGGCGGCGGTGGCCGCGGTCGACCCCGAGGCCGCGGCGGAGGCGGTGGAACGGATCCGCGTGGACTACGAACCGCTCCCCGGCGTCTTCTCCCCGGAGGAGGCGTTGCGGGAGGGCGCGCCGCTGGTGCACGAGACCGACCCGCAGGGCCGGCCGCGGCGGGACAACCGGGTGCCGCTGCGGTTCCACCACGAATCGGGGAACCTCGCGGCGGCGGAGCGCGCGTCGCGGCACGTGGTCGAGGGGACCTTCTCGGTGCCGCGCATCCAGCAGAGCTGCCTGGGCACCGCCGGGTGCATCGCCGAGTTCGACCGGCGGGGCCACCTGACGATCCAGGCCAAGACCCAGATCCCGTTCCTCGCCCAGCGCGACTTCGCCCGCTTCCTCGGCGACCTGGGCCTCGGCGACCGCGACGTGCGCGTCGTCGTCCCGACGCTCGGCGGCGGCTTCGGCAGCGGCCTCGACACGCACGCCTACGAGTACCTCGCGATCCTGCTGGCCTGGAAGACCGGGCGGCCGGTGAAGCTCGTCTACACGCGCGAGGAGGAGTTCGCCTGCCTCTCGCCCCGCCAGTGCGCGGTGACCCGCATCGCCCAGGGCTGCGACGCCGAGGGCCGGTTGACCTTCCGGCGGGTGGACGTGCTGCAGGACAACGGCGCCTACACCTCCTGGGGCGCCACCTATCCGTCGGTGATGATGGTCCCGGTGACCTCGCTGTACCGGGTCCCGGCGGTGTTCTTCGACGCGCAGATCGTCTACACCAACAACACCTACTGCCAGGCGATGCGCGGCTACGGGAACCCCGAGGTCAACTGGGCCATCGAGAGCAACCTCGACGACCTGGCGCACGCGGCCGGGGTCGATCCGCTGGAGCTGCGGCTGCGCAACTGCAACGAACCGGGCGAGA
>CAZMRP010000591.1:0-3796 GCA_964568275.1 uncultured Myxococcales bacterium | reverse complement strand
CCGGCGCCGACGATGGCGATCTTCCGTTTCGCGTTCGCCGGGTCGTCGCGCACCTCGGGCAGCTGGACCGTGACCTCCTGGTCGGCGAGGTAGCGCTTGACGCCGCGGATCGAGACCGGAGAGTCGAGGGTCGCGCGGCGGCACTTGTCCTCGCAGGTGTGGAAGCAGACGCGCGCGCAGACCGCGGTCAGCGGGTTGCGCTCGCGGTGCAGACGCAATGCCTCGGCGAAGCGCTTCTCGCCGGTGAGCGAGACGTAGCCCGGCACGTCGACCCCGGCGGGACAGGCGTTCTGGCACGGGGCGCGGACCAGCTCCGGGCAGACGCCGGCCACGCAGTGCTTGGCCCGGATGTGCGCGTCGTACTCGTGGCGGAAATGGCGGATCGTGGACAGCACCGGGTTGGGCGCGCTCTGGCCCAGGCCGCACAGCGCGGTGTCCTTGATCTGGTTGCCGAGGGCGACCAGGCGCTCGACGTCGCCCTCCACCCCCTCGCCGCGGCAGATGCGCTCGAGAATCTCGAGCATCCGCTTGGTGCCGATGCGGCACGGCACGCACTTGCCGCACGACTCGTCCTGGACGAACTCGAGGAAGAAGCGGGCGACGTCGATCATGCAGGCGTCCTCGTCCATGACGATCAGGCCGCCCGAGCCCATGATCGCGCCGAGCTCCTGGAGGGTCTCGTAGTCCATCGGGAGGTCGAGGTGATGGCGAGGGATGCAGCCGCCGGACGGGCCGCCGACCTGGGCGGCCTTGTACTTCTTGCCGCCCGGGATGCCGCCGCCGACGTCGTAGACGATCTCGCCGAGCGGCATGCCGATCGGCACTTCGACCAGACCGGTGTTGTTGACCGCCCCGGCGAGCGCGAAGACCTTGGTGCCCTTGCTCTTCTCGCTGCCGAGGGAGGCGTACCAGTCGCCGCCCTTGAGGACGATCATCGGGATCGCGGCGTAGGTCTCGACGTTGTTGAGCAGCGAGGGCATGCCCCACAGACCCTTGACGGCCGGGAACGGCGGACGCGGACGCGGCTCGCCGCGGTGGCCCTCGATCGAGGTCATCAGCGCGGTCTCCTCGCCGCAGACGAAGGCGCCGGAGCCCATCCGGATCTCCAGGTCGAAGCTGAAGTCGGTGCCGAGGATGTGCTGGCCCAGCAGCCCGCGCTCGCGCGCCTGCTCGATCGCGATCCCGAGGCGCTTGACGGCCAGCGGATACTCGGCCCGCACGTAGACGAAGCCCTCGGACGAGCCGACGGCGTAGGCCGCGATGGCCATCGCCTCGATCACGCTGTGCGGGTCGCCCTCGAGCACGCTGCGGTCCATGAACGCCCCGGGGTCGCCCTCGTCGGCGTTGCACAGCACGTACTTCTTCGGGCCCTGGGCCTTGCGCGCGAAGGACCACTTGGCGCCGGTGGGGAAGCCGGCGCCGCCGCGGCCGCGGATCCCGGACTTCTTGACCTCCTCGATCACCTGGTCCGGCGTCAGCTCGGTGAGCGCCTTGGCCAGCGCGAGGTAGCCGTCCCGGGCGATGTACTCCTCGATCCGTGCGGGGTCGATCAGGCCGCAGTTCCGCAGGACGATCTTGACCTGGTCCTTGAAGAACGAGAGTTTGCCCAGCGCCGGCGAGGGCTCGTCCCCGGCCGGCTTCTCGTACAGCAGGCGCTCGACCGGCCGTCCCTTGAGCAGGTGCTGCTCCACGATCTCGGGGACGTCGGCGGCCTTGAGCTTCTGGTAGAACGTCGCCTCGGGATAGACGATCGCGACGGGCCCGGCGGCGCAGGGGCCGAGGCAGCCCGTCTCGATGACCTTGATCTCCTGTCCCAGGCTCCGCCGGTCGATCTCGGCGCGAAGCGCGGCGACGAACTCCAGGGCGCCGGAGGCGACGCAGCCGCCGCCGGCGCAGACGAGGAAGTGGCTTCGTACCCTGTCCATCGGTCCTGCCTCCCGCCCCCCTAGAGCTTGATCAAACAGTCGTCGACCGGGTGGCCGCCGACCAGGTGTTCGCGGACGATCTCGCGCACCCGGGCGCCGTCGAGCCTGCCGTAGCGGAACTCGGCGCCCTGCTGGTCCGTGAGCGTCAGCATCGGTTCGTGGCTGCAGAGGCCGGCGCAGCCGGACTGTCTGAGGGTCACGTCCTTGACGCCCGCCGCCTCCAGCTCGGCGGCGAGCCGCGCCAGCACCTCGCGGGCGCCGGAGGCGATCCCGCAGGTCCCCATGTGCACGTTGATCACGGTGGCCTTCAGGCCGCCGCGGAGGTCGATCTCCCCACGGGCCCGTTCGGCCAGCGCCTTGAGCTCGGCAACACTGTTGATCTTGTCGCCCATCGCAGCCTCCCTAGGCCACCTTGGCCTTGGCATCGTCGCGGTACGGCGCGAGGATCTCGCGCGCTTTGACCGGCTTGACGCGGTGGTGGACGTCCTCATCGACCATGATCGCCGGGGCCAGGCCGCAGGCGCCGAAGCAGCGGGCGATCTCGAGCGTGAACATCCGGTCCGGCGTGGTCTGCCCGACATCGATGCCCAGCTCGCCCTTGAACGCCTCGAGCACCTGCTTGCCGCCGCGGACGTAGCAGGCCGTGCCGAGGCAGACGCGGATCAGGTGCCGCCCGCGGGGGACCGTGGTGAAGAACGAGTAGAAGCCCACGACGCCGGCCACCTCGCTGTACGACTTGCCGAGCCGCTCGGCGATCCGCGTCAGCGCGGACTCGGGCAGGTATCCGAACAGGCCCTGGGCGATCTGCAGCACGGGGATCAGCGCCCCGGGCTTGCCCACGTAGCCGTCGAGCACGTCGTTCAACCTGGCGAGGAGCTCCTGTTCCGTCGGCTCCTGGCCCTTCTCGCAGCAGCAGCATCCGCTCTCCATCGTTCGCCTCCTTCCTTGTCCACGGTGACTACGCCGTCACCTGCAGTTCCCTCAGTCCCTCACGAATCCGCTCCGAGAAACGTCGCGCGGCGACCCACCCGCCGCGGTCCCGCTCCGGCAGCTCGCTCGTCACCGCGACCGAGCTCGCGCTGCGCTCGCCCCGCGCCGAGCGGATGCGGCAGCCCAGCTCCAACTCC
This sequence comes from uncultured Myxococcales bacterium, assembly GCA_964568275.1. Lineage (GTDB taxonomy): Bacteria > Myxococcota_A > Polyangia > DRWM01 > JAAZOP01 > JAAZOP01. Next base: position 744 of record CAZMRP010000591.1, on the reverse strand, counting down.
GGATGGGTGCAGGCGATGGCGAACACGGTGCCCGGCAGGTCGCCGAGCGGCAGCCGATCGATGTGACCCAGGCGCAGCTCCGCGGTCACGCGGGCACCACCGAGCGACGAGCGTCCGAGCGTCAGTCCCCCGCCGGCCTGCTCCGCCGCCGTCTGCAGCAGGCTCAATCCGAGCCCCGTGCGCTTGCCGCCCTTCGTCGTGAAGAACGGATCGAGCACCCGCTCGGGCGGCTCGGCGAACCCCGGGCCGTCGTCCTCCACGGTCAGCACCAGCCGGTCCCGGACGGCGTCCTCCTCGAGCGACACGAGGATCGTGCGGGCCCCGGCGCGCACGGAGTTCTCCAGCAGATCGAGCAGGTGGAGGGCCAGCTCGTGCATCAGGCCAGCCCCCGTCCCGCGGCGCCGCGCAGCGCCAGCGCCAGCTCGCCGAAGCTCGGCGCGGCGAGCCGCAGTCGCGTGCGGCACGCGCCGAGCTCCTCGAGGAAATGGGCATCCGAGCCGCGCAGCACCGGGTGCGGCAGCGCGCGCACGGCGTCCCGCCACGGCGGCGACGCATCGACCGGCGAAATCTCCACGGCGTCGAAGACCACGTCGGCGGGCCACAGCCCGAGCTGGGCGAAGACGCTGTACGACGGACGGTCGAGGTGGCAGGCCACGGCCAGCCCGCCGTGGCTCCGGATCAGGGCCACGGCGGCGGCCAGCGCGAAGCCCGAGGCCGCGGCCAGCAGGCGGCGCTCCTCGCCGA
>CAZMRP010000590.1:0-3800 GCA_964568275.1 uncultured Myxococcales bacterium | reverse complement strand
ACGCCGGCCGGCGCCGGCCGGCCCACGCCCGTCGCGCCGAAACCCGCCGCCCCGCAGGCCGGCTGAGCCGCACCGGCCGCTCGCGGCCGGCACCCGCAACCCGAGCCCCCCGGTTCACGGCACGTTGGACGTTCCGGGCGTCGGTGTGCTCGTCACGCGCCAGTCGTCGACCGCGTTGTCCGTGTCCTCCCCGTCGGGCAGACGGATCAGGGAGGCCGCCGTCGTGTTGTTGTCCCGTGCGGTCGTGGCCGTGCCCTCGACCAGGTTGAACGTCCCGGGCACCTCGTCGATGGCGACCGCGGTCATCTCCCCCTCGTAGCTCAGGGCGTCGACGAGCGTCCCGCTCGCCGTGTCGAACAGCGCCAGCCCGTCCGGCGCGCCGTTCTGCAGCGAGTCGTTCGGGATCCGCAGGAACGACACGCCGGTCGGAACGGTCACGGCGCTCCCGGCGAGCAGGAAGAACTCGTGCGGGCCGAGGGTCCCCGCGAGGTCGAAACGGCGGAACTCGAGCATCGTCGCGCCGTTGAAGCTGATCACCGTCAGCCCGTCGAGCGGGACCGGCACCGGGGCGGCGTTGTACAGCTCGACGAACTCCGCGTTGTCGGTGCCGACCGTGTCGTAATCGACCTCGTTGAGCACCAGCCCCGGCGGCGGGCCGGCGACGACGTCGATCGTCGAGACCAACGCGTCGCTGCCGAGCGTCGCCGTCACCGCCACCGCGGCCGCCGCAGCGCCGGCGGTGTAGACGAAGCCCGCCTCCAGGCGGTCGGCCGGCACGATCACCGACCCGGGGACCGACCCGCCGCCGGCGACGGCGAGGGAGACGACCGTGCCGCCCGTCGGCGCGGGAAGGTCGAGGACGACGGTCAGGTCGAGGGTCTCGCCGAGGGAGATCGCCGCCGCGGCGGGCCGGAGGTCGACGAGCCGCGGCAGCTCGGTCGCACCCACGACGCGGACCGCGGCCGTCCGCACGTCCGCGCCCAGGCTCGCCGTGACCGTGTAGGGGGTGGTCGACGCGGTGAACGCCGAGACCGGGACCGGGGCCTCCAGGCTGCCGGCCGGCACGACGACGTTCGCCACCGTCAGGCCGGCGCCGCTCGAGGAGAGGACGACGGTGACGTCCGACGACGAGACGCGCGTCAGCCGCACCGTGAGCGGTTCGGGGATGGTGGCGCCCGTCGTCCCTTCCCGGGCGTAGGACAGCGCGGGCTCGAGGGCGGCCAGCCCGGCCGAGCCGAAGACCTCGTCGCCGGCGCTCCGCGGCAGCAGCTTGGAACAGCAGTTCCGGACGGCGAGCACGCCCGTGAGCGACGCGAACCGCTCGCCGAGCGCGGGCAGCGGCTCGAGGGTGTGGAGCCAGTCGTCGACGCGCACGGCCGAGGCTCCCGTCGCATCGCTGACCTCGAACTCGTGCGCCCCGCTGTCCCGCAGGCACGGCGCCGGACTCGTGTCGGTCACGGCGACGTTCGTCGCCCGGACCAGCACCGACTCGTAGGCGTCCGCCGACGCGCCGCCCGTCCGGATCTCCGCGGTCGTCACGGAGACGGGCGCGGGCAGGGGCACGTCGTGCGCGACCGCCGTGACGGCCGCCCAGCTGAGCTGGAGCTGGCAGTTGTACTCGGTGATCGTGGCGGACGCGACATCGACCCGATCTCCCGCGGCCACCGTGGGCGCGGTCGACGTGTAGACGAAGATCCCGGAGTACTCGGGGCCGGCATAGGATGCGGAGCCGGGGTCGACCTGCATGAAGAACCCGTTGGAGCCCACGGCCGTGACGAGCGACCCGGCAATCGTCACGGAGCTGCCGACCCCGTAGGGGCCGGCCGGGTCCTTGACCTGGTAGATCGTCGCGGCGCAGGGCGCCGCGCCGGGGTTCGCGTAGTCCGGGCAGGGGTCGCAGGCGTCGCCCCGCAGGTCGCCGTCGCGGTCCTCCTGGAGCGGGTTGCGTCGCCGCGGGCAGTTGTCGCCCGCGTCCGGGACGCCGTCGGCGTCGAGGTCCTCCGGGGCGGGGAGGGAGCAGGTCGTGACGTCCGGATGGAGCGGGCAGGGGTCGCAGGCGTCGCCCGTCCCGTCGCCGTCGAAGTCGGCCTGGACCCCGCCGTCCATCGGCCGGATCGGGTTGAAGACCCGCGGGCAGTTGTCCGCGCCGTCGGGGATGCCGTCGCCGTCCGCGTCGCCCGGCCCCGGCTCGCCGAGGTAGCGGTTCGAGCCGTCCACCTCGGGGGAGGGGAAGGGCGGCGCCGCGTTGCGCCAGGGGAGGCAGGACGGCTCGCCGGCGGGCGGGCCGCAGAAGAACAGCGGGTACTGGGAGGCGTTCGCCGCGGCGAGCGAGGCCAGCGTCTCGGAGCCGCCCGTCTCGCGGGAGACGCAGGCGGCTTTCGGGGTGCCGCAGACGTCCAGGGTGTCGCAGGCCCCGCCGCCGGGCATCGCCGCCACGAGCGCCGCGTCGCCGAACAGCGGGAGCAGGAGGTTCGGCTCGGCCGCCGTGCCGCGGCGCAGCACCAGCACCACGTCCTGCGGCTCGGCGTCGATCACCGCGCGGTGGTCGACGCGGACCGTCCCGTCGAAGATCGCCAGGTCCGCCGCGCGGCCGGGCGCGAGGATGCCGAGGCGGCCGTCGACGCCGAGCGCGTGCGCCGCGTCGCGCGTGGCCATCAGCCACAGCTCCTCGCTGGTGAAGTAGGGCAGCCCGTCGTCCCGGCGCAGGTACAGCTCGTTGAGGAAGTCCGCGCACCGCAGCTCGCGGAGCATGTTCATCGAGCCCGAGACGATCCAGTCGGTGCCCAGCGCGATCGGCACCCCCAGCGCGTGGTACTCGGTGACCCGGGCCGTGTCGCCGTAGAGCGTGACGTTGGTCCGCGGCGACCAGATCAGGTCCGTGCCGTCCAGCGCCATCTCGGCGATCTCGATCGGTTCCAGCCCGACCCCGTGGATGAACGCGCTCTGGTCCTGGACCAGGTCCGTGGCGCCCTCGCGCACGCACAGGAACTCGTTCCGCGCCGCCCGGTTGATCCCTTCGGAGACGTGCGGCGTGTAGGCGTTCCAGGTCGAGATGCTGCTCGCGGTGTCGATGCTCGGATAGGCGCACCCGGAGGTCAGCAGCGTGCCGCTGGAATCGCCGAGCGGGAAGGTCTCGTACCGCACCTGGCGCGTGTCCAGCCCCTCGCGGTCGGCGCGGTCGAGGTTGCGCAGGAAGCCGGTCGTGCTGCCGGAGCCGTTGAGCGAGGTGGCGCCGCCCAGCACCATCCGCAGCTCGCCCCACAGCAGCTCCGCGCGGCTCGCCCCGCTGTCGTAGTCGACCTCCGTGTGTCCGGCGCTCCCGGTGCGCCAGTGGTGCCGGTGCTCGTACCGCTCGTCCGTCAGCCTGTAGGGGCGGTTGTTGACGTAGGTGATGTGGTCGTGCGTGTTGATCAGCCCGGGCGAGATCACGCCCCGGGGACAGGCCAGGCGCGGCACGTCCGCCGCGGCCGCGCAGTCGCAGCCCACGCAGGTGATGTTGCCCGAACTGCCGATCTGCACCTCGCCTCCGCGCAGCACCTCGCCCGGCGTGAGGACCGTGCCGACGACGACCAGCCCGTCGCCCGTCCCGGCCTCCCAGGCGCAGACCCCCTCCGCCGGCTCCGGCGGCAGCGGCCCCGGACACTCGGTGACCACCGGCTCGCGGGGGTGCACGTCCGGCGGCTCGACCTCGCCGTCCTCGGCGTCGGCGTCGGCGTCGCCGACCCCGTCCTCGTCACCGTCGGCGTCGGCGTCGCTGCCGACGTCCTCGCCGGCGTCGGCGTCGCTGCCGACGTCCTCGC
>CAZMRP010000589.1:0-3806 GCA_964568275.1 uncultured Myxococcales bacterium | reverse complement strand
CCCGCAGGCCGTCGCCGCCGCCGCCAGCAGGGCGACCAGGCCCAGCCGTCGTGCGGCCGGGCGGCTAGAAGCGGGCCGCAAGGCCCACCGAGAAGATGTCGAGCGACGTCTCGAATTTTCCATTGTTGATGACCGGGATCCGTTCTTCCTCCCGCGGGAGCGCGGTGAGCATCCGCACGCTCCCCTCGGTGACCTCGCGCTCCGGGGAGAAGTAGTGCAGGTAGCTGGCGGTCACATCGATGCCGTACCACGGCAGGCGGACCGTCACGCCTCCCGCGACGCCGAACGTCATCCACTGGGCGTAGTCCAGCCGGGTGTAGTCCTCGGGGACCGACGAGGTCTCGAAGCTGCCGCCCCAGTGCAGCGACACGGCGCCCTCCAGCAGGTTGACGTCGCCGCCGAGCCGCACCGCCACCGTGTCCTGCCAGTTGTGGGGCAGCTCGAGCACCCCCGCGCTCTCGGGATGCTCGAGGTCGGGGCGCACGGCGAGGTTGGGCATGCCGTAGCCCAGCGGCACGACGCCGTCGATCTTGGTCCGGAAGCTGTCGACGCTCGAGTTCATCTCGTACGTAACGTCCAGTTCCACGTCGAACCACTCTCGTTCATGCGGCGCCATCCGCGCCAGCCGCTCCGCAATCTGCGCATCCAGCTCGCCCCCGGCAACTTCGCCCGTGTCGCGCGGCCAGAGGAACCGCACCCCCGTGCGCAGCACGAGCAGCGGCCAGGCGAACGACAGCTTCGCCGTCGGGCGGCGCTCGCCGACCGCCGCGTTGTAGTCGGTCCATTCGGTGCTGGAGATCGGCTCCTGGTCGCGCACGCCGTACGGGTTGGAAATCGTCGTCACCTCGCCGGCCGCCTCGATGCCGTCGGACATCCGCGCCGAGACCGCCAGCTCCAGGTAGCGCCAGGGGCGGTACCAGATCCCGAGCATTCCGGCCGGCACGAACCAGTCCCAGGCGTCGACGTTCGCCCGGATGTCGGCCACCACGTCGTCGCCGTCGCCGAACGCCACGGTCATGTTCTGGAACACGATGTTGACGAAGCCGGTCTGGAACGCGGCGCCCACCACCAGGTCGTCGAGGATGCGCCAGGAGGCGGCGAGCGTCGGCCAGACGAACAGCACGTCCATGTGCAGGAGGTCGTAGCGCTGCGGCGCCGGGATCGGAATCCGCTCGTCGTCGTGGTTCACGACCCACACCTGGGTCGGGAAGCCGGCGCGGCCCGCGGCGGCCGGCCCGAACGCGCCCAAGCCGAACTGGAAGTCGGTGTCCAGGCCGAGGTCGGTGACCAGGCCGAAGAACGGCGCCGGGAACACTCCTCCCTCGTCGCGCACCCGCGGATACCGCAGGCCGTCCACGCGGTAGGCGTTGGCCCCGACGAAGTCCATCTCGCCCGCGCGGCGGAACTCCAGCGTCCGCAGCACCAGGTTGGCGTCGAGCAGCAGGTGGGTCCCGGGCTCCATCCGGCCCATGCCGGCCGGGTTGTAGTACAGCGTCGACGGGTTGTCGCCGCGGGCCACGAACGCCCCCGCGCGCCCCACCGCCTCGGCGCCGTTGACGCCGTACTCGAAACCGCCGGCGCGTACCGGCGGCGGGTGCCCCAGCAGGCAGACGGCGACGATTCCCGGAAGAATTCCCCGATGATGCACGGGAGCATTGTCGCCCGCCGGCGCGGTGTCGGCAATCCCGCTCTTTGACGCGGTGCGTCAGGGCCGGCGGGCCTGCCGACGCCGCCCGGCCCGGAAGCGGCGCAGGAAGGTGTCCACGACGTCCCGGTCGGGCAGGCCCAGCACGCGCGCCACCTGGCGCAGGTAGCCCTTGAGGAAGACCTCCTCGGGCAGGGCGTCGAAGTCCTCCTCCTCGATCGCGCGCAGGTAGGCGGTGCCGATCCGCGTCACCGCCGCGACCTCGTCGCGCTCCATGCCGCGCTGGCGGCGCAGCTCGCGCAGGAGGGCCCCGGTGAACTCCGTGCCGTCCTCGAACTGCAGGCCGCGCGCGGGCGCGCTCCCCGGGGCCCGCGCCGGTCCCTCGCCGGCCGTCGCCGCGAGCGGCGGCGCGTCCCGTCCTTCCTGCTCGGCCAGCGTCCGGTCGTAGGGCCGACGCTGGTGGGCATCGACGAGCGTCTCGTAGGCCTCCTCGGCTCGGGCCAGCGCGCGGCGCTGGTCGGCGGGCGAGACGTGGCCGCGGGTCGCGACGTGCTGGCCCGAGTACAGATCCTTGGCTCGGCGGAAGGCGCGTCGAACCTCCTCCTCGGTCGCCCCGTGGTCCAGCTCGAGCGCCTCGTACAGGCTGGCGTCGCGGCCCGGCTCGCGCAGCCGCGGTGCGCCGGGCCGCGGGGCGGCGTCGGGCAGCAGGATCCACCGGGCGATACGCTCGATCTCGCGGGCCGGCTTGGAGGACGGCGCCTCGACCAGCAGCGGGCGCCCGGAGCGGACGCTCTTCCAGATCGCGTCGTCGGCCTCGATCGAGGCCAGGAAGCGCAGCGGGATGCCGAGGATCCGGCGGGCGACGCTCTCCACGGCGGGACCCAGGTCGAAGTCGCCGCGGACGCGGACCTGGTTGACCACCAGGCCGGGCACGAAGCCCTGGACGTGCCGGAACAGCTCGCGGGCCGCCGCCTCGTCGCGGTCCGCCACCCGCTCCAGCACCTCCGCCGGCGTCGGCGGGGCGAGGCCGGTGGCGGCGAGCACCTCGCGCACGAACGGACCGCGCTCCGCCTCGTGGGCCAGGAAGCGGTTCGTCGCCTCGCGCAGGAAGCCCAGCGTCGACTCGACGGCCGTCGGCTCGGGGGCGCAGACCACGATCGGCGCCGCCGCGTGCACGAACAGGTCGAAAGCCTCGCGGCGCGGCCAGGCCCCGCAGTCGAACAGGAACGCGTCGAAGCGCGGGAGCAGCCGGGCGACCGTCTCCTCCAGCCAGCCCCGCCACCCGAGGCTCGGGGCGCGCCGGCGGTCGGCGGGGCGGGCCGGGACCACGGCCAGGTTGGCCACCGGCGTCTCCTCGATCCGCGCCGTCAGCTCGTCGACCCCGGCCCCCGGCTCCGGGCCCTCGAGCCGGGCCGCGTGGCCGACCATTGCGTGCAGGTTGCCGCCGCCCCGGGCCATGTCGATCAGCAGCACCCGCTTGCCGATCTGGGCGAAGAACAGCCCGAGGTTGGCCACGACCAGCGAGGTGCCGACGCCGCCCTTGCCCGCGGCGGCGGCGACGATCAGCGGGCCGCCCCGCTGCGCCTCCGCGGCCAGCTTGCGGATGTCCGGCCGGATCTGCCAACGCTCGTGCATCGCTCCGCCACCCTACCAACCACGGCCCCCCGGGGAAAGGGCCGCGTCCCGGCGCGATTCGAACGCCCGGCAAGTCCTTGCGCCGGGTCGGGACCGTGGCTAGGCTGCGACGGCAATGAGCGACGCGATCGTCAAGCACGAGGACGGAGGTGTGCCGGCGCCGGCGAAGTCGACGCTCTGCTCCGTCTGTTCCACCGAGATCCCCGCGGGGCGCGACCGCTGTCCGGGCTGCGGCAAGTACAGCGACACCGCCGAGCGCTGTCCGCACTGCAACAACCCCAGCCCCGCCGTGCCGTACTTCTCGCGCAGCGGCGCCGGCTGCATGGTCACGCTGCTCTACGGCCTCGGCGGGTTCCCCGGCGTGGCCTACCGCAAGGCCCACGAGAACGAGCTGGTCTGCGAGCTGTGCGGCGGGCAGCGCGGTTTCGCCGCGGGGCCGCTGGCCCTGGCCGCGGCCTCGCGCCGCGGCGCCGGCGAGAAGCCCGACCAGGCGATGCAGCGCGCCGCGCAGCTCGAGGCGATGGGC
>CAZMRP010000588.1:0-3807 GCA_964568275.1 uncultured Myxococcales bacterium | reverse complement strand
TCAATGCTCGTGAAAATCTCCGGCGTCAGGGGGTCAATGCTCGTGGAAAACGACACCTTCGTGGTTGGCGGAGACACCAAGCTCTGCCGGGACACCCGGACTTCGTGTGGCCTGCGGCCAGGCTCGCGGTGTTCGTACACGGGTGCTTCTGGCACGGCCACGATTGCGGCAGGAACCTCAGCCCCAGGACCAACGAGGCAGCCTGGAAGTCCAAGGTCACCACGAACAGGCTACGCGATGGCCGCGTTCGGCGGTGGCTGAGGCGGAACGGTTGGCGCGTCGTCACGATTTGGGAGTGCCGTCTGGCCAAGCAGCCGGGGCGGTGCGTGGCGAGGATTCGTGCCGCGCTGGGACGCCTCGACGCCTCCTGTTGATCCTCGGCGTTCTTCAGCAAGGCGTACGGTCGTCCAACTTGCCGCTGTCCCTGAACGAGTAGTACCCGCCGCGTGCGACGATGACGTGATCCAGGACGGCGATGCCGATCAGGCAGCCGACCTCGGCCAGCCTCCTCGTGAGTGCCTCGTCCTCGGGGCTGGGCTGGGGATCGCCGGACGGGTGGTTGTGGAGCAGGATCGTCGCGGCGGCGCGGTCGCGGATCAGCGGCGCGAACACCTCCCGCGGATGGACGACGCACGAAGTCAGCGACCCGGCGGCGACGAGGTGCCGGCGGATCACGCGGTTTCGGGCGTCCAGCGCGACGACGTAGAACCGCTCGTGGCGCCGGCGGGCGAAGCCGCGGCCGAACCGGGCGGCGACCTCCGCCGAGCAGCGCAGCGCGTCCCGCGGCGGGTTCGGTTCCACCGCCTCGCCGCATCGGGGACACCGGAGCGGCGTCACCGGCACCCCCGTCCACGCTCGTCCGATGTCGCGCCCGGCCGACGCGCCATCACGGCACCAGCCCGACCGACCGGAGGACCTGGTGGCGCAGCGACCGGTCATCCTCCAGGTGCGCCATCCGCCACCGGTTCACGACCGGCGGCAGGTCGGCAGCGACCTCGGCGTCGAAGGCGTAGGTGTGGTGAAGGATGTCGTCCAGCGAACGGAGCTTGCGGTTCGGCGGCGCCGCCGCCGGGCTTCTCGTCTTCATTTTGTCCTCCAACTACTGCCGCAGGGCGCCCTCGAACGGGGCCCCGGACAGGTTCAGGCGGTCGCGGTGATCGGCGTCCGCGCCGCGAGGTGCTCGCGGATGACGCGCCGGTACTCGGCCGCCTGGGTGCCACGACCCAGGCACTCGCCGGCTTCGAGCTGGAACTCCCTCGCGATGGCCGCCAGCAAGTCGAGCGAGTAGACGGCCTCGAGTTGCGGCACGACCTTACCGTCCGGACCGAAGATCATCGTCTTCGGCGACGACCAGTCGCTTGCGTACCGCCGGGTATGCAGCTTCACCAACTTCTCGGAAAGACCCTGCTCGACCAGCCAGGCGGGCTTGAGCAGGGTGTGCCCATCGAGCTGCTCGACGACGCGGAGGAGGACCTGCGTGTCCACGTCCGCGAAGCGCACTTCTCCGTCCATCCATCGCCTCCCGGTCGGCGGAGCGGCCCGCACATTCTCGGGCCACCCCGCCGACTCGCTTCTCGACAGATACGTCAGTCCTCTTCCGGCAGCATGACGGTCAGAACCAGCTCGCCCTGGTCCCCGCCGCCGGCGACGACCTTCAGGGTCACCGTCTCGGTCTTGCCACGGCCCATCACGAAGGCGACGCGGAAGCTGGCCTCGGGCTCCTGCGGACTGAGGCGCCGAGCGGCCCGCCGGAGCAGGAACACGACATCCCAGAGCCGGCCGGACACCGACTGCCCGAGCCTCTCGGCGACGGCGTCGGGGACGACGTACCGGTCCCAGACGGCGCGGGTGACGGCGACCGGGCAGGCGATGCCCACCTGGGCGGCAGTCGTGCTGACATCCACCAGCACGCCGTCCTCGATCGCCTGCCTGCGGGTGTAGATGCTGATCGGCGGGCCGAAGAGGTCCGCCAGGGTGTCGCTCGCGTCGCCCATGTTCCAGGTTCTCGTCGCGCCGCCCAAGTCAGGTCGCCGCGGCGGCCGCCGCCTCGTTCTCGACGCCACCCCCCCGCACGACCTCCTTCTCGGCGTCGAACGTGCCCTCGGCCTCGTAGCCGGCGAACTGCTCGTACTGCTCCCCGTACCGGCCCGGCGGATCCACGACCCGGACGTTGGTGAACTCGGGCACGTAGTACGAGCCCTTCCCGTTCGCCTGCTTCCTCAGCCGGAGCGTGCAGGCAGCGTCGTAGACGTTCAGCTTGCGCTGGAGCAGCACCGTGCGGAGCACGCGAACGGCGCGGAGGCCGCTGCCGTGGAGCGCCATCATGAACGGCGACTCCGTCGCCAGGTCGAGCGCGATGACCGAGTAGGTGTCGCGGCACGTCGGCGGCGCGAGCCTCCCGCCGTTCCCGTTCGAGGGCCGCCAGGCGGCGCCGGGGCACACCGGCTTGAGGTGCCTCCCGGCGACGACGCAGCAGCGGTCGCTCTGCGGGTGCTCCACCGACGAGGCCGGCACCAAGCCGTCGTTCGACTTGCACACCGGGTCCTCGCCCAGCGTGGCGCTCCACAAGACCTTCCCGCGCTGCACGCGAAGGACGACGAGGTCGATCGTCTCGCGCTCGTCGCCGGTCAGGTTCGACCGCAGCCGCCCCGGGGTCCCTTCCCGCGACGTCGGCTGGACGACAGCCACCCTGGGGATGACCAGATCGTCCTGGTAGAGCTGCTCGAGGCCGGCGGGGACGGCGGCCTGGATGACGCCGTCGGCGGGCGCGGGCGCGATCGCCGCCGCGCTGCTCTCCGCCTTGGGCTCGTTCGACTGGCGGACCACCGCCACCGCGCTGCTGGTGTTCTTCCTCATGATCTTCCTCTCCTTCCAGCCGGGGGCCTCAGCCCTCGGCGGCCAGCTCCTCGTGGGCGGCCTGCTTCTCGACGTAGCCCGTGCGATCGCCCCGCCAGCACAGCCTCTCGAACCTGCACGGGCCGTAGCTGGTCCTGCACGCCGGCCCGCGCTTCGAAAGGAACCCGTGCTTCTCCGAGTCACGGACCGACCTGGCGACTCCCCACGCCACGGTCAGCGCCTCGCGCCGCCGGGCCTCGTCGGCCCGGAGGATGACGCGGCGGAAGTACCGTTCGGGCTCTTCGCGGTACGCCGCGACGGCCCGCTCCCGGTACTCCTCCGGCGACTCGCCGTTGCGGGTGCGGATGACCGGCTTCTTGACCAAGTCGATCACCGACCCGAGCACCGGCCCCATGTGCGGCCCGAAGTAGGAGGTGGCGAGCACCTCGTACAGCGACGGCTGCGCCGACAGCGAGAACGACTCGACCGCCTCGTTGATCTCGGTCGAGGTCGTCTTCGCCTCGTAGACCCAGATGCCTTCGGCCGCCGGGTCGCCGAACGCGCTCTCCCCTCCGTCGCGGAGCCGCACGAGACCGTCGAGCCGCCCGGCGAGCAGGAAGGACCGGGAGGGGCGGCCGGTCGCCGGGCTCCGGAGCGGCGCCTCCAACACGATCTCGGACTCGAGCATCCCGACGTCCCTGTCGCTGGCCGCCTCGGTGCCGTTCCAGACCGCGACGTGCCGCTCGTGCCAGCTGACGATCATGGCGGCCACCTTGGCGATGTCCCTCGCGGGCGACGCTCGCACGGGCGGGTCCGGCGCCGTCGGGGTGGCGGCCGCCGCCCGCGCCCAAGCCGAGCGCACCACGTCGGCAGCGATGGCGAGCGCCTCGTCGAGCGGCCGCCCCAGGTGCAGGGCGGCGATGCCGGCGTGGAACGCCGACCCGACGGCCAGCGCCGGGGCGTAGTCCGCCG
>CAZMRP010000587.1:0-3810 GCA_964568275.1 uncultured Myxococcales bacterium | reverse complement strand
CCGGTGGCGCAGGACTCGGTGGCATTGGCCAGGTCGCAGCTGCGTCCGCAGATGCCGCAGTTGGTGAGCGAGGTGAGGGAGGTCTCGCAGCCGTCGGCCCAGCTGCCGTTGCAGTTGCCCCAGCCGGCGTTGCAGGTGCAGGTGCTGCTGCCGCAGTAGGCGTTGGCGCCGCAACGGTTGCCGCACGACCCGCAGTTGTTGCCGTCGGACGTCGGGTTGACCTCGCAGCCGTCGGTCCAGCTGCCGTTGCAGTCGAGGTACGGTGACGAGCAGGCGCAGCTTCCGCCGCTGCACGTCGCGTGCGTGCCGCAGCTGTTGCCGCAGCGGCCGCAGTGGGCGGCGTCGGTCATCGGATTGATCTCGCAGCCGGTGCTCCAGACGCCGTCGCAGTTGAGGTACGGCGAGACGCAGCCGCAGGCCCCCGCGCTGCAGGAAGCGTTGCTGCCGCACGAGTTGCCGCAGCTGCCGCAGTTGGCCGGGTCCGTCGCCGGCTCGACCTCGCAGCCGTCGCCCCAGCCCCCGTTGCAGTTGAGGTACGGGGCCACGCAGCTGCAGGTCCCCGAGGAGCAGGTGGCGTGGAGGCCGCAGCTGCTGCCGCAGGCGCCGCAGTTCGCCGGGTCGGACGTCCCGTTGACCTCGCAGCCGTTGCCCCAGTTCCCGTCGCAGTTGAGCAGGGCGCCGGTGCAGGCGCACGACCCGCTGCTGCAGGTGCTGCCGGGCCCGCAGACCCGGGCGCAGATGCCGCAGTGCAGCGGGTCGACGGCGGAATCCACGCACGCGCCGCCGCAGCAGATTCCGCCCGGACAGGCGCTGTCGTCCGCCACCGGCGTGTACCGGCAGCGCAGGTCCGCCCCGCACTCGTCCAGCGTGCACGGATTGCCGTCGTTGCAGTCGGCGGCGAGCGTGCAGCCGCAATCCCCGTCCTCGTCCGCCTCGCCGTCGCAGTCGTCGTCGAGCCCGTCGCAGGTCACGTCCCGCGCCGCCGGCGGCCGGCCCGGCTCGCACATCGGCATCCCGTGGTTGCACACCGAGTCGCGGATGCACAGCCCGACCCCGCACTGGTACGGCACGTAGTCCTCGTCGGTCCGCCCGTCGCAGTCGTTGTCCACCCCGTTGCAGATCAGCTCCAGCGGGTCCGGGTCCAGCACGCAGGTCGTCTCGCAGCCGTCCGTCAGCTCGCCGTTGATGTTGGACCAGCCCGCCTCGCAGACGATGTCGCAGTCCCCCAGCATGCACGTCGGGTAGGCGTGGTCCCGCGACGGGCAGACCGTGCCGCAGGCGCCGCAGTTCAACGGGTCGAAGTCGGTGTCGAAATCCTCGTCGGTCAGGCCGTCGCAGTCGTCGTCCCGCAGGTTGCAGAACTCGGGCACGCACGTCGCGCAATCGGGGTCCGTGGCGTCCGTGCGGGTGTCGCAGTCGTTGTCCAGGCCGTCCTCGCAGCTGCCGTCCGCACTCGACTCGGCCGTCGCCGTGGACGTGCAGCCGTACTCGCAGCCGTCCACGGGGCTGCCGTTGGCGTCCGCCCAGCCCGCGTCGCAGCGCAGTCCGCAGGTCCCGCCGAGGCACGCGGGTTCGGCGTTCGGCCCGTCCGCGCAGACCGTGCCGCAGGTGCCGCAGTTCGCGGCGTCCGTCTGCAGGTCGAAGTCCTCGTCGGTCTCGCCGTCGCAATCGTCGTCGAGGCCGTTGCACGTCTCGTCGCCGGTCGGCACGCAGCTGCCGTCGGCCTCCGGGTGCGCGTCCTCGGACGGCGCGTCGTCGACGACGTCGAGGTCGACCTCGACGACGTCGACGTCGGGCGGCGTCTCGAAGGGGACGTCCGTGGAGGTGGGCGTTCCATCGGCGCAGCCGAAGCTCACCAGCAGGGCGACCGTCGGCAGCAACCATCGGTTCCGCATCATCGATCGACCTCCCCGTCGGTGCGTCCGCTCGTCCACGGTGTTCGGCGCGAGTCCCGACGGCCACGAAATGGTACGCTGGATGCGCGGTTCCGGCAAACGATACCGGACGGCGGGGCGCACGGCCGTCGGCCCCGGGCTCCCGTCCGCGCGACGGCGGGCACCCCGGACCGCTCAGCCCAGCCGGTCGGGCAGTTCGGCGATCGTCTCGAGCAGCAGGTCCGGGTTCGCGGCGCGCAACAGCGCCGGGTCGGTGTAGCCCTGCAGCACCGCGCAGCACGGCATGCCGGCGGCCCGGGCGGCCTGGAGGTCCTGCAGGCCGTCGCCGACCACGAGGGTCGCGGCGGGCGCGGCGCCGAGCCGTCGTGCCAGGGCCAGCAACGGTCGAGGGTCCGGCTTGCGCCACGGCAGGTCGTCCTCGGCCACCAGGCCCGCCAGGTACGGCTGCAGCCCCAGCCCCTCGAGCAGCAGCGTGGCCAGGCGGCGCCCCTTGTTGGTGCACACCCCGAGCGGCCGGGGAGCCAGGCGCGCCAGCAGGCCGGGTACCCCCGGGTACGGACGCGTCTCGCGCAGCGGCGCCGCGGCGTAGCCCTCGCGGAACGCGCGCAGCACCCGCTCCAGCACCGCCTCGTCGTTCCCGGCGTCGCCGAGCGCCCGGCGGCAGAGCAGCCGGGGGCCGTCGCCCACGATGGTGCGCACGTGGGCCGTCGTGACCGGCGGGTGGCCGGCGGCCGCGAGCGCCTCGTTGAGCGCCGGGGTGATGCCGCCGATGGAATCGACCAGCGTGCCGTCGAGGTCGAAGATCAACGCCTCGGCGTTCACGACGGACCCCCGCCGTCCGGTCGCGGCGGCTCGCGCACCAGCTGGTCGGCGAACAGCGCGGTGAAGGCGCCGCGGCGAGCCGCCAGCTCCTCGAAGGTCCCCTGCTCCGCCACCCGGCCGTCGTCGAGCACCGCGATGCGGTCCGCGCGCCGGACGGAGGACAGGCGATGTGCGATGACCAGCGTCGTGCGCCCCTGCGCCGCCCGCTCGATCGCCTCCCCGACCTCGGCCTCGGCGGTGGCGTCGAGCGACGACACGGCCTCGTCGAGCAGCAGCACCGAGCCGCCCTGGTACAACGCGCGGGCGATGCAGACGCGCTGGCGCTCGCCGCCGGACAGCCGCCCGCCGGCCTCGCCGACGTCGGCGTCGAGGCCTCCTTCCAGGCGCGCCAGCACCGGCTCCAGCCCCGCGAGCCGGGCCGCCTGCTCCGCCGTCGTCCCGCGTTCGGGCCGCCCGAGCACGATGTTGGCGCGCACCGTGTCGTGGAACAGGAACGGTTCCTGCGGCACGACGGCGATCTGGCGGCGGAGCGAGGCGCCCGAGTAGCGTTCCACGGGCTCGCCGTCCCACAACAGCTCCCCGGCCTCGGCGTCGAGCAGGCGGGTGAGGATCTGGGCCAGGGTGGTCTTGCCGGCGCCCGAGCGGCCGACGAGGGCCAGTCGTTCGCCGGCCCGCAGCTCCAGGTTCAGGCCGTCGAGCACCAGGTTCTCGCCGCGGCGGAAGCGCAGGTCGCGGACGACGAGCCGGTCGCAAAGGGGCGGAGCGTCGGCGGAGCCCTCGCGCACGGGAGCGGGCTCGCGGTCGAGCACCCGGAACACGCGGTCGGCCCCGGCCAGGCCGGCCTGGAGGAAGTTGGCCACGGCGCCGAGGCTCTTGACCGGCCCGTACAGCAGGAAGATCGCCGTGAAGAACGACACGAAACGCTCGGGCGGGATCTCGCCCGACGAGACGCGGCTCTGGGCGTACCACAGGGTGGCGGCCAGCGCCGCGGCGCCGAGCAGCTCCATCAGCGGCGAGGAGAAGGCGCGGATGCGGATCGCCGCCAGCTGCCCGTCGCGGGCCCGCCGGTTGGCGTCGGCGAAGCGCGCCGCCT
>CAZMRP010000586.1:0-3822 GCA_964568275.1 uncultured Myxococcales bacterium | reverse complement strand
GGGGGCGGGGGAAACACGGGCGGCATCCGCCGTCCGAGCAGCGCCTCGACCAGGGCACCGGCGGGTGCCGCCGGCCCGCTGCGGAGCCGTTCGGCCCGTTCGCGGTCGAGCGTGGACAGTACGGCGCGGGCGCGGAGGGGTCCGAGGCGATCGAGGAGCCTGCGGGCGACGGGTTCGGGCAGGCCGGCGACGGCGGCGGTGGTCCAGGATGGATGCGCGGGGGGCGCGGCCGGCGGAGCCTCGTGGTGGCGGGCCCGGCGGGGAGTGGTGCGGAGAGCGGCGAAGCGACCGTCGGGGGCGACTCGCCACGCGGCGTCCGTGGCGTCGACCCCTGGCGCGGCGGGGTTCGTCGAGTCGAGCAGCCGGGCGGCGGTTCCGCAGCGGATGTCGAGTCTGTTGCCGGGGCTGTCCACCGCCGTCTCCCACCTTCCCGCGTCCGACCTCATATCGCGGGCGGCGTCGGCGTGCAAGGTCGGCGCGGCATCGATCGGGCGGGCGGGCGAGGAAACGACCAAGGCGCGCGCGCGATCGATGTCGAATTGGGGTGCCGGCGCGTGCCGGCGGCGTGGTCCGCCGTGGCCGCACTTGATCGGTGGTGGGAAGCCTGCTAGGAAAACGGCGTCCGAGTGTCTCTTGCGTCCAGGAGGACCAGGTAATGCGTCTGCTTTCCTTCGGAATTCTGGTCGGGCTGCTGGTGACGGGCACGGCGTTCGCGCAGGGTCGTCGGGGAGGAGGCCAGACTCCCAGTCGTCCGGCGGTCGACCGTGCGGCCTTGGATGCCGCGGTCGATGAGTTGACGGCGCCGGACCTGGCGACGGTGCTCGGAGCGATTACCAAGCTGGCGGAGTTCGCCGACCCGCGGGCGACGGCGCCGCTCACGCGCCTGCTGCGGGCGGGTCCGCCGGACGAGGTGACGCACGCGGCGATCCAGGCGCTGGGGGCGATCTCGGACCCCGACTCGGTCGACGTGCTGATCGAGTACACGCGGCACCGGCGGCCGCGCGTGCGCCGGCTGGCGGTGCAGTCGATCGCGCAGATCCGGCACGCGCGGGTGAACGACAAGGTGAACGAGGCGCTGCGCAACGCGCTGCGCGACTCGAACGACCGCGTGCGCGGCGTGGCGGCCATCGCCATCGGCGAGCACGGCGACCGGGGCGCGATGGACCTGCTGTTCCTGGCGTTCGAGCGCAACGTGCCGGAGGCGGCGGTGTCGATCGGCAAGTTGGGCGGCACGGCCGAGGCCGACCGGTTGGCCGGGTTCCTCGGGCGGCGGCAGCTCTCGGAGATCCTGCCGGGCTTCGACGAGTTCCTGCGGCGCAGCGATTTCTCGGACGACGCCAAGGTGAACCTGATCCACAAGCTCGAAGAGATCGCGGGGCCGGACGTGAAGCGGTTCCTGACCAATCTCCTCGCCTCTCCGCCTCCGGGGTTGTCCCAGAAGGTGAAGGACGAGGCCCAGCGGGTCGTGCGCATCATCCCGGATGCGATCTGAGGAGCGAGCCATGGCGCGTCAAACGACGATTGCGTGGAAGGTCGCGGCGGCGACCGGCGTCCTGCTGGCGGCGGCGGGGTGCGCCGAGCTCTTCGGCGAGTACTTCGGCGTCGCGGAGCCGGCGGCGTTCGGCAACCTGTTCGCGGACAACCAGGAAGCGGACATGGCGCAGGTCGTGGCCCGGTTGCCGGCGCCCGCGCCGGCGACCGCCCCGGCCAACAAGCTCGGCCGGCCGCTGGTGGCGGGCCTGCGCTACGGCACGCCCGGCGTGTTCGTCTACGACCTGACCGCGGGCGCGATGCTGTGGAGCAAGGAGATGTCGGTGACCTCGCGGCCGGTGCTGACCGACCGCGCGGTGCTGGTGCAGAGCGGCACGTCGGTCGTCTCGCTGCGGCTCGAGGACGGCAGCGAGATGTGGGACGTCGAGACCGAGGGGATGAGCTTCTTCGGCGCGGCGTTCGACGAGAAGTACGCCTACCTGACGCTTGGGGTTTCGGTCTCGCACATCGGGCGTCTGGTCGCCGTCAATGCCGACAGCGGCTCGACCGCGTGGAAGTTCCAGACCACCAAGCTGTTCGGCCGGCCCGCGGCGGCCGGCGGAATGGTGTTCATCCCCTGGGAGCGCCAGGACATCTCGGTGCTCGACCGCGAGACCCAGGAGGAGATCGCCCGGCTCCGTTCGATCGACGACGTCTACAACTTCATCTTCGCCGGACCGAAAGGGGTGTTCTACGGCAGCAAGGGGCTGTACCGCCTGGACGGCCGGTCGTTCCACGGCACGCAGGAAGCCTCGACCTACTACCGACCGCCGATGCGGGGCATCCCGAGCGACCCCGAGCTGTGGGCCGACGCGTTCTCCGAGCCGACGGGCGGGCGCAACGCGCGCGAGAAGATCCGCTTCTTCGTGTCGCCGGCGCACGATCCCACCGGCCAGTCCGTGACGCTCGAGCACGGCAAGCTGTTCCTGCTCTATTTCCGGTTCGTCGTGGCCTACGACGCGGCGTCCGGTGCGATCCAGTGGGTCTACCGGCACGGCGAGGACATCGAGGCGGTTTCGGTGGAGGCCTCGGGGGTCTACCTGGTGGACAGCCCCGGCAACATGGTGCGGCTGGCGCCGGACACGGGGCTGGCCGACTGGCGGCTGGCGTTGGGGGTCGACGTCGCCTCCGCCGTGTTCGACCTGGCCGGCTTCGCCCCGCCGTCCCAGCCCGTCGGGACGGTCGAGACGATGCGCGTGCAGCTGTTGCAGGTGATTCTGGACCAGGACAACCGGCTGCTGCCGTTCCGGCAGTACCTGGTGGAGAAGCTGGCGCAGCTGCCGGAGGCCGAGGTGACTCGCGACATTCTCGACGTCTACGCGCAGCGCACCTCGCCCCAGGCGCTCAAGGACGCCGCGCGGGCCGCGCTGGCCAGCCGGGCCGAGGGGGCCGAGCACCTGATCGGGGCGTTGGACACGCACACCGACTACCTGATGAACACCCAGGCGCCGCCGATGGGCGTGGTCTCGCAATCGCTGGTGGCGATGCAGGCCCGCACCGCCGTCACCGGCCTCGTCGCCCATCTGCTCGACCCCGAGACGCCGCTCGAGGATCTGCAGGAGGTGGCGCAGGCGCTGGTGGAGCTCGGGGACGCGAGCCTGATCTCCACCTTCGAGTCGTACCTCACGCTGTACCACGCGGACAGCGCGTTCGCGCAGAACTCCAACGCGCTCAACGTGCTGGCCGACGGGCTGCTCAAGTACGGCGGCGACGAGGAGCGCCGGTTCCTGGACAACCTGGTGGCCAGCGGCCACACCCTGCCGACGCTCAAGGCGCACATCCAGAAGCGCTACGACGAGATCGTGCAGGCGCAGCTGGCGGCCGAGGAGGCCGCGCGGCTGGCGGCCGAGGCGGCGGCGGCGGGGACGGTTTCGACGGTGCAGGCGGCCCTGCCGCAGACGCTGTCGCGCGAGCAGATCGGCCAGACGATGACCGCGAACGCGGCGAGCATCGCGCCGTGCGTGCAGGCCAAGATGCAGCGCTCGCCCACGCTGTCCCAGGTCCGGATGGTGTTCCGCCTTTCGAACACGGGGCAGGCCAGCGACCTGAGCGTGCTGCCGTCCGACGACGCCGAGTTCACGGCGTGCCTGTCGGAGGTGTTGTCGCAGATCGAGTTCCCGCGGTTCCTCGCGTTGTCGCAGCGCGCGCAGTTCACGATCGACATCAACACTCCGGAACCGCCGCCGGGGACGGCGCCCGGGACGACGCCGCCGGGCACCGGCGTGCCGCCGACGCCGTTCCTCCCGGGCACGCCGATCGTGCCGACGGGGCCCGTCGGGCCGGTGGCTCCGC
>CAZMRP010000585.1:0-3836 GCA_964568275.1 uncultured Myxococcales bacterium | reverse complement strand
AGCAGCGAGGGGATCGGCTGGGGCTGGAACACCAGCGGCACCGCGGGCGGCAGCCGGTCGGCGATCGGTCGGCCCTCGAGCGCCGAGAACACGTGCACCGCGTCCCAGCCCGCCGAGTCGACCTGGCGTTCGAGGCCCCGCCGGAACGCCGCCGCGGCCGCCTCCGCGTCCGCCTGCGCCGGGAGCGGCACGCGGTGCAGCCGCCCCCCGTGGAACGCCTCGAGGTGCGCGCCGGCGTCGACCATCGGCGTGAACACCTCGACCTCGCACCACCCCTCGAACGCCTTCACCAGCTCCGTCACCGCCTCGGACTCGAAGCACAGCGACGGGATCTCGGCGAACGCCGCCACCAGCAGTCTCATCGTCGGTTCCCCCGTCGCCGTCGACGCAGTTGCACGCGTCCACCGCACCGTGGTAGAGGGACAAGAGGTGCGGCTTGGCCGCCGGGCGCGATCGGCGTCACGGGCGCATTCTAGCCCAGACCCCCGGAAGCGGGAAGGAACCGGGCGGCCGGCGGGCGCCGCAGGAGCGCCGTGGGGCAGGCGGAACCCGGGAACGGCGCGGTCCGAGCGCCGCAAGAGACCCGACGGCGGGAAGTCGCCGGGCCACACGCGAGGTGGGAACGTGAAGCAGTTGGCGAAGTACCTGTTGGATCGGATGATCGTGGACTTCGAAGGGGTCGACATCGAGGACGTGCGGGCGCTGCTCCGCGAGGCGGACACCGAGGAGTCCCGTGCCGTACTGGCCAAGCTGGTGGAGGAACGCGGGATCGACGAGCTGGCGATCACCGTGGCCGACTGCCTGAAGGACCACTTGCGGACCGGAATCGACGAGGCCTGCATCGAGGAACAGCTCGTCATGTACTCGGAGTCCTGACCGCGGCCCTGGCCTGCGGCTGCGAGGATCCGCCGCAGTCCGCCCCCACGCTGGAGTTCCTCGTCGTCTCTCCCCCGGACGGTTCCCGCGACGTGCCGGTGTCCGTCGTCCCAAGCCTCGTCTTCGAAGTGCCCCTCGACCCGTCCATCCTCGGCCCCGACACCCTGCGGTTGCGCAGCGGAGAGCTGCGGCCGGGCGGGACCGTCGGCTACAGCCTGGTCGAGCGGCGACTGTGGTTCAGCCCGAGCGTCTCGCTGCGCTCCACGCTGGCGTACGAGCTGGTGCTGGCCGAGGGGGTGAGGGGGCTCGACGGCAGCACGCCGCGAACCCTCGTTCCGGCCGTGTTCGTCACCGGCAACACCGACGAAGGCCGGCTGCCCGCACCACCCGACCCGTCGTTCGACGGCGACGTCGCCCCGCTGCTCGAGACGCGCTGCGCCGCCTGCCACGGCGACACCCGGCCGTCGGCCGGCCTGACGCTCTGGCCGGCCGAACGGCTGCCCGAGGCGTTCGCCCGGCCGTCCACGGAGTGGATCGGCTGGCCGGTGATCGCCGTGGGCTCGCCTGAACGGTCCTACCTGTTGTACAAGGTCACCGGCTCGCCCGGTCTGGTCGGCGAGCGGATGCCGCCCGGCGCGGCGTTGACCCGGGACCAGGCGGCGGCGCTGGAACGGTGGGTCGCCCTCGGGGCGCCCCGCTAGGCGCGCCCGGCACCCGGGGGAAGAAGGACGGGAGGTTCGATGCATCCGGTTCGCACGCTTTCGGCCTGGTCCCTGGCAATCGCCGTCGTGCTCGGCTGCGGCTCGGGCGAGTCGCGCGACACCACCGCGCTGCGCGCGACGCTCCGGCAGGACGAGGCGCTGGGGTTCGAGCGGATGACGGGGCAGGAGGTCGACACGCTGGTTCGGCTGCTCACGCGCGTCGCCACTCCGTGCGACGGCATCCGGTCCCTGGCCGACGAGCTGGTCGACCCCGCGGCCGCCTGCCCGCGCGCCCGCGGCGCGGCCCGCTTCGCCGCTCGCCGGTTGATGGAGGGGTACGGGGCGGAGGACGTCGAGTCCCAGGTGATCCGACGCTATCGCGAAACCGACCCGGTCGCGATCGACCTCGAGGGGTCGGCTCCGCTGGGGCCCGAGGACGCCGAGGTGACGGTGGTCGTGTTCAGCGACTTCGAGTGTCCGCATTGCCGGCGGGCGTCCGAGGCCGCGGTGGACCTGCAGCGTGAGAATCCCTCGCGAATCCGCCTGTTCTACAAGCACTTCCCGCTCGACAGCCACGCCATGGCGATGAGCGCGGCGCGGGCGTGCGTCGCCGCCCAGGCCCAAGACAAGTTCTGGGAATTCCACGATCGCATCTACGAGAACCAGGACGACATCGGTCCCGGGCTCTACGTGCGAATTGCGACCGAGTTGCAGATGGACATCGATCGCTTCGAATCCGAAAGGATTTCGCAGGATTCCGCGACAAGGGTGCAGCGCGACAAGCTCGAGGGACAACGGATCGGAGTTGAAGCAACGCCGACGATCTTCGTCAATGGTAGACGATTCCAGGACGGCGTGGAGTCCCTGGAAGCCTGGATCGAGGAGGAATGAGGCGGATGCGACCGGTGAAGGCGAGCGGGTGGCGCGGTGTCGTCGTCGGGATGCTCGTGACCGCGGTCGCGCTCGCGGCCGGGGCCGCCGTCGCTCCCGGCGGAAGCCTGCCGGCCGTCACGTTGCAGACCGTGCAGGGAACGTCGGTCCGCACGGCCGACCTGCGCGGCAAGCCGGTGCTGGTCGCCTTCTGGGCCACCTGGTGCAGCACGTGCAAGGCCGAGCTCGAGCACCTCAAGGGGTTGCGGGCCCGGTACGGCGCCGACAAGCTGCACGTCGTCGCGGTGTCGGTGGACGAGGAGCGCGAGTCGCTCGACGCCTACCTCGCCGATCATTCGTTCCCCTTCACGATGTGCCACGATCCCCAGCGCGCGGCGGCGAACCGGTTCGCCGCCGACGAGGACCTGCCGCTGACGATCGTCGCGGACGGGGAGGGCGTCGTGCGCTACGTGGGTCGCGAATTCAACGACACCAGCCGCCCGGCGCTCGACGCCGCGATTCGCGCCGTCGTCGTCCCGCCTCCTCCCGCGACGCCCTGAGCGTCCTCCGCCCCGGATCGGCCCGCCGGAGGCATGCGCCGACCGCTTGGTGCGCGATTCCGCAGCGGCGGCACGGTCGGCGCGGCAAGCCCGTCGCGGCGTCGGTGGTCCTGCGGAACGGGCGGGCTCAGCGGCGCTTGCCGCCCTTGGTCGGGTTGGCGACCTGGGCGGTCCTGCCGATGACCGGGGCGTTCTTCTTGGTCATCCGCTGGGTCCCGGGCCGCGGCGCCGCGGGGCGCGCGCCCCGGTCGTCGTCCAGCACCAGCTCGCCGCCGAACGGCACCGAGGTGGCGAAGTGGCCGGCGAGCTGCGAGGCGATGTACGAGATGATGCTGGTTTCGGTCTGCAGGAACACCTCGGCGCCCTTGCGGTTCAGCAGCTCGAACGCGCCGTACGTCAGCCCCTCGTGGACGATCGGCGCCACGATCACCGAGCGGGTGGAGAAACCGGTCTCGCGGTCGACCTCCTCGTTCCAGCGGGTGTCCTTGTGCACGTCGGCGATGGCGATCGCCACGCCCTCGCGAGCGGCGAAGCCGACGATGCCCTTGCCCATCAGCACGCGGCGGCCCTTGAGGCGATGGCCGGCATCGCCGCGCACCGCGGTGAAGACCAGGTCGCGCGAGTTGATGTCGGACAGCAGCACGCTGCCGGCCTCGCACGGGATGCGGCGCATCGCCACGTCCAGCGCGAACTCGGCGGCGGACTCGCGCGTCCGGCAGTTGAACAGCCCCATCATCTCCTCGAAGACCTGCGCCAGGATCTCGTTGACCACCACCTCCTCGTGCCCCTCGCGGCCGATCCGGGCCAGATCGGCAGGCGTGGGGACGCG
>CAZMRP010000584.1:0-3840 GCA_964568275.1 uncultured Myxococcales bacterium | reverse complement strand
CTGCAGGCCCGCGACCGGCCGGCGGAGGCGATCGCCCTGCTGCAACGAGGAATGGAGCGGACCGGCAGCGCCGAGCTGCCGGGCGCGCTGGCCGAGCTGCACGTCGCCGGCGGCGACTACGACGCGGCCGACGCGGCCCTCGCGGTGCTGGAGGCCCGCGCCCGGACCCAGCAGGATCGGAGCAACGCGGTCGCCCGCCGGATCCAACTGTTGGTCCGCGTGGGCCGCGTGGCCGACGCCCTGGCCCAGACCCGCCGCGCCCTGGGCATCGACCCCGGCCGGCTCGACCTCTGGAACACCGCCGCCGGCCTCGCCGAACAGCTCGGCGACACGCCGGGCATGGTCTGGGCGCTGCGCGAGCTGTGCCGCCGCCAGCCGAAGGACCCGGCGCTCCGCGAGCGGCTGCGCCGGGCCGAGGCGCGCGCCACCGAGCTGCGCCTGCTGCGCCCCTGAGGCTGGAACAATCGTGTCCTGGTACGCCGTCCACGTCCGCTCGCACTTCGAACGACAGGTCGTCCGTTTCCTGGACGGACGGCACGGCCCGGAGACGTTCCTGCCGACGTACCGGACGCGCTCGCGCCGCGCCGACGGCCCGCCGACCGTCGAGCGCCCGCTGTTCCCCGGCTACCTGTTCGTCCGGCTGGAATCGCTCGACGCGCCCCGCGTGGCGGTGCTCCAGGCGCCCGGCGTGGTGCGGGTGGTCGAGTTCGGCGGGCGGCTGGCGCCCATCCCCGAGGAGACGATCGCCTCGTTGCGCATCATCGTCCGGGGGCCGAACGAGGCCCGCCCGCACCCGTTGCTGCAGGAGGGACAGGCGGTGCGGGTGGTGAGCGGTCCGTTCGCCGGCGCGACGGGGCGGCTGAGCCGGGGCCGCGGACGCAAGCCCCGGCTGGTCGTGACGCTCGAGCTGCTCGGCCGCGCCGCCGCCGTCCCGGTCGACCTGGCCGACGTCGAGCCCGCGCTCGGGTGAGCGCGCCCTACATGATGCGCTGGGGCACGGTGATCCGGTCGTTGGGCTGCAGCAGGATGTCGGGCTGACGCCCTTCCTCGATCTCCTCGACCGGCACCCGCACGCTGAGCTCCTCGCCGTCGGCCGTGATCCGGGTCAGCTGCGTGGCGTTGCGGTCGGCCATCGGGCCGAAGCCGCCGGCCTGGGCCACGGCCTGGATGATCGTGATGCCCTCGGTCCAGTCGATCACCGCCGGATGCTGGACCTGGCCCAGCACGGAGATCTTCTTCGACCGGTAGAGCGTGACGCGGACGGTGACCTGCGGGTCGCGCAGGAACCGGAGGTCGATCAGCGCCTGGCGGATCGCCTGGGAGATCTCCGGCGGCTGGCGGCCCTGGACCAGGATCCGGCCGACCAGCGGGAAGTCGATCGTGCCGTCGGCGGCCACCTGGAACGGCCCGGACAGCTCCTGCTGCCCCATCACCCGCACCTCGAACTCGTCGCTCGGTCCCACCGAGGTATCGACGAACACCGGCGGGAGCTGCGGCATCGGGGGCGGCGGCGGGCAGGCGGCGGACAGCGCGACGAGCAGCGCCAGCGCCGCGCGACACCACCTCCGCGCTCCGTTGGTCACGGGGTCCGGCTCCCGTCTACCAGATGACGCGGGCGCCGCCGAGCGCGATCAGCTTCCAGTAGTTCTCGGCGCGCTGGCCGGCCGGCGCGAACCCGCTCTGCCAGGTGAAGTCGGTGATGTTCTGCTCGTAGGTCAACGTGAGGTTGAACCCGAGCCAGTCCTTGAGGCGGTACTCGCTGAACACGGTGCCGGTGACGCGGATGTCGTTGCGCGGGTTCTGGGTCACCTGGGCGCCGCCGACGAAGGTGCCGTCGGCGGTGTACAGCGTGGCGAACTGGAGGTAGCCGACGCCGAGCTTGAGCCCGACGAGGAACACGCCGGCGAACATCTGGTCCCAGCCGACGTAGCCCTCGTTGCGGACGTAGAAGTTGGAGAAGAAGGAGTCGACGAAGTCGCGGATGAAGCCGAGCTTGATGCGGCCCTGGGGCCCGATGATGAAGTCGACCTCGGCCTGCGCCAGGACGCTCTCGAAGTCCTCGCCCAGGTCGTAGAAGCCCACGCCGTAGCCGATGCGGAGCTGGGTGGCGATCACCGGCGTCCACTGGCCGTTGAAGCCGATCCAGTTGCGCAGCGGGAACGAGGTGCTGATGGCGAAGTTGCCGTCGGGCGACCCGCCGTTGTCCTTGAGGATCGGCGAGAAGGTGCTCTCGAAGGTGAGCGCCGTGTTCGGGAAGAACCGCCACCGCCCGGTGATGCTGCCCCGCGGCGAGAGGTAGTCGCCGACGCGGCTGATCGTCCCGCCCTCCTCGTAGAGGTTGAAGGCGAACCCGGCAAGCAGGTTGAGCTCGAACGCGCCGCCGCCGGGAGACCAGCGCACGCCGAGCTCCGCGTCGTTGAAGTTGCGGTTGAAGGTGGTCGGCGCCGCGTCGTTTCCCGGGTCGATCGTGCGGGTGTAGGTGTCGCTCAGCAGGAACGACCAGGTGCGGCGCGGGAAGACGACCAGGTCGAGCGTGGTCTGGATGCCGACGTCGCTCTGCGCCATGACGTCGTCGCCGTAGACCTCGTCGGCGCTCAGGTACTGGTTGTAGATCGCGGCGACGAGCAGCCGGAAATCGACCGCGGGGTTGGTGGTCGAGGTCGTGCCGTCGGGATTCTCGATGCGCTGCGGCGGCAACGTGGCCAGCGAGACCTGCGGCGTGATGCGCAGCCGGCCGGCGCCGATCGGGTTGCCGTCGGAGGCCGCGTAGAACACGTTGGTGTCGTAGCCGCCCTCGAGCGCGATGCCCGGGTGGAACACCAGGCTGTCCGACAGCTGGATCCCGGGCCCCTCGGTGTTCCGACGGTCCTGCAGCCACTCCTGGCCCAGGCCCAGCGAGGGGACCAACAGCACACCGGCGATCAGCAGGCTTCGCAAGCCGACCCGAAAATGGGCTGAGTGCAGGCTCCCCCTGCCGTACATCCGCAAACTCCGCAAGGGGCGACCGGCCGTGCGCGCCCCGTCCGCTCGAACCTCAGTAGAAACCGCTCGCATGGGGGGGCCGGTCCAGGAGCGGGTCCGGCACATCCACCGTCGTCATGTCGATCAGCGTCACGCTCGGGTCCTGCAACACCGTCACCGCCGGGGCGCCCATGTAGCCCATCTCCTCGCCGATGCAGGCCTCGACCTCCATCCGCAGGGACTGGACCTTCTGGTACACCACCACCAGCACGCGGTACTCGTGCATCCGACGGTCGTTGTCGTTGAGCTGCACCGCCTCACGCAACGAGTTGCGCCGATCCTCGAACGACTGGATCTGCGCGTTGATCTCCATCAACTTGTTGTTGAGGCAGTTGATCTTGACGATGTCCGGACGGTCGGCCTGGCGGGCCGAGGCCAGCAGCCGGGCCGCGTACTCCCGCGTCTGCACCACGTTGGTGTACTTCTCGTCGGCCCACCCGAGCTGCTCCTGCGGCGTGAGGTTGGCCTCCTGCTCGAACGCCAACTGCACGTCGTCCCCGGGGCTCGACGCCCCGGCCGCAGGGCCCTCCTGGGCGGCCGCGGTCAGACCGATCACGAAGGCGATGCCGATGCCGGAGACAACCCACCACTTCGAAACGATCCGCATGCGCGCCTCCCAGGATCCGACGGATGGTATCTAGTCGATGCCGTCCGTCAAGTCAACCCCCGATCCGGAACAATCCAACACTTCGCATTCATGGCACAAAACAGCCCGCGAGACCGCCGTCTCCCGTGGCGGTTCGTTGGGTGCCCGGACCCGTGGAATTGTTCATGCGAGCGGGGGGCCCGCGACCCCCGGGGCACGGGGGCCGAGCCGGC
>CAZMRP010000583.1:0-3855 GCA_964568275.1 uncultured Myxococcales bacterium | reverse complement strand
AGGTCCGCCCGGGCCACCCGCCCTCCGGTCCGCCGCCCGCGTCCACCGCCCGCCCCGGCTCGCGCTCCCCGACGACGACCGACGACATCCTGCATCACTACCTCGTATCGTCCGACCTGGAACAGGCCGCGTCCGTGCTGCTCGACGGCAAGTACCGCCTGCTGCGACGCCTGGCGCAGGGCGGGCTGGGCGAGATCTACGAGGCGCGGCACGAGGTGATCGGCCACCGCGTGGCGGTGAAGATGATCCGCCCGGAATTCTCCGGAGAGCCGGAGCTCTCGATCCGCTTCCTCCAGGAGGCGCGGGCGGCCGGCGCGGTCGGCCATCCGGGTTGCGTGAGGATCTTCGACTTCGGCGTCTCGGCCGACGGCCGGGCGTACCTGGTGATGGAGCGGCTGGAAGGCGAGAGCGTCTACCAGCGTCTGCGCCGGGAGCGCCGGCTGCCGCTGCGCGACGCGGCGACCATCGCCTTCGACACGCTGGACGTCCTGGCCGCGACGCACGAGCAGGGGATCATCCACCGCGACCTGAAGCCGGAGAACGTCTTCCTCGCGCTGGACCCGCACGGCCGGCGTCGGGTCAAGCTGCTCGACTTCGGCATCGCCCGGCTGACGTTCGACGCGCGGCCGGCCGACGCGCGGCTGACCCGGCCCGGAGCGACGATGGGCACGCCGCTCTACATGGCGCCGGAGCAGGCGCGCGGGGCGCTCGACGCGGACCGGCGCGTCGACCTGTACGCCGTCGGCGTGCTGCTGTTCGAGACGACCACCGGCCGCGTGCCGTTCGACGGACCGAACAGCAGCGCCATCCTGGTCCAGGTGCTGACCGCGCCGTTCCCCTCCCTCCGGACGCTCGAGCCGTCGTTGCCCGAGGAGTTCGAGGCGCTGGTGCGGCGGGCGATGGCGCGCAGTCCCGCCGACCGCTTCGCGACGGCCGACGAGTTCCGCGAGGCGCTGCGACCGTTCGCGGCGTGAGTCAGAACGGACTGCCCAGCACGACGTAGAAGTCGTGCCCGCCGGGCTCCATGAAGCCGTAGCCGTAGCCGAGGCGCAGGTGGAACTCGAGGTACCAGCCGAGCGACATCTCGACGAACAGCTCGGCGCCGGCGCCGACCTTGACGTCGTCCCAGGTCATCTCGTTCCACGAGGCGGCGCCCACGTCGCAGAACGCCGTGGCGGTGAGGCGGCGCAGGAACGCCGGCAGGGCCCACAGGCCCCAGTCGACGTCGTAGAGCGGCAGGCGGTACTCGAAGTTGAGCTGCCCGTAGCGCGAGCCGTAGATCGCGTACGGCTCGTAGCCGCGCAGCGGCGTACCCCCCATCGCCTCGCCGTAGAAGATCCCGCGGAAGAAGTCCTGCTCGGCGAAGCCGCCGAGGAAGAAGATCCCGCGGCTGCGGAAGTCCGAGCGTCCCAACCCGCCGGCCAGCCGGGCGGCGATCGAGTGCGAGCGGGCGTAGGGCATCCGCACGTAGCCGGTCACCCCGCCGCGAACCTCGAGCACCTCGAACTCGCTGCCCAGCGCCGGGTGCGACAGGTGGACGTCGGTTCCGATTCCCACGCCGTAGGTGTTCCCCGCGGCGTAGGTGCCGCCGCGGATGTTGGAGAAGTACCAGGAGAGCGTGAAGCCGGACAGCAGGCCGACGTCCGGGAACTCCGGGCCGACGTGGTTGGGGTCGAGCGGGAAGGCGAAGCGGCCGCCGTCCGGCTCGGAGTACTCGAAGCGGTAGTTCAGCGTGTACCACTGGCCCCAGTCGCCGTGCGCGAAGGGCAGCGAGACCTCGGCGCGCGCGCCGTAGCTGCGCTGCAGCCACGGCGCCTTGTCGCCGTCGATGCGCAGGTCCTCCCGCGGCTGCGTGTTGTACCAGTGCCCGATCGCCAGCGACGGGTACCAGCCGTGGTAGCCGTAGCCGACCCCGTAGCCCAGCTTGCCGTCGTACAGGCCGACGTCGAGGGCGGCGCTCAGGGCGTGGTGGTAGGCGACGTCGGCGCCCAGCGCCGAGAAGGTCAGCACCGGCTGGTCGCCGCCCGTGTTGGCCTCGATCCACCAGGCCCGCGGCGCGGCGGTCTGCCACGGGTCGTAGGGGCGCGAGCGGGGCGCGCCGGGCGCCGGGTCGTCCGCGGGCTCCACCGTGCCGTGCAACCCGTCGACCTCCACCGGCGCCGATGCCTCGACCTCGACCCACGCCTCCGGGTCGAGCTCCAGCGTGCGCAGATCGAAGCCGCGGGAGACGAAGCCGACGAACGCCAGCTGCTTCCCGTCGGGCGAGACGTCGGGCTGGAACGCGCCGCCGAGCACGTTGGTCACGCGCCAGGTGCGGCCGGTCTCGGGCTCCATCGCGTAGACGTTGGCGATCCCGGTGCGGTCCGAGGTGAAGAACAGCCGCCGGCCGTCGGGCGAGAAGACGGGGCTCGAGTCGTAGGCGTCGTCGTCGGTCAACCGCCGCAGCCGCCGCGTCCCCGGCTCGAACAGGAACAGGTCCCGGCGGCCGCCGGGCAGCCAGGCCGAGAAGGCGATCGTCCGCCCGTCGGGGCTCCAGCGCGGCGAGAAGATCTGCGACTCCTCGTCGCCGGACAGCACGATCTCGGTTCCGGTGCCGTCGGGGTTGAGCGTCGCGAGGAACGAGCCGCCGTGGGCCGAGAGCACGCAGGCGATCCGGTCGCCGGCGGGGTTGAGGTCCGGCTCCCGCGCCCGCAGCCCCTCGGTCAGCCGCAGCTCCTCCCCGTCGGAGGTCTGCGTGAACAGGTCGTAGAAGCCGTAGACGGCGCGGTAGACCTCCACGCGGTGGTAGACGAACGAGCGGCCGTCGGGGGCCCAGCTCATCACCGCCTGCCCGGGCGTGACCCGCAGGCGCTCCCGCTCGCCGGTCTCGAGGTCGAGCGTCTGGAGCGCCGGCGGGTCGTAGCCGTCGTAGCCGAAGAAGCCGAGCCGGCGGCCGTCGGGGGAGAAGCGCGGCGCCCGCACCGTCTCGGCGTCGGTCACCACGCGCGTCCCCTCCACCAGCCCCTCGGCCCGCACCGCGGCGGCCTGGGCCGCGAAGCGCTCCGTCAGCTCGGCCGTCATCCCGTCCCACAGCTGGAGCAGGTCCTCGCCTGTCGCCTCGAACAGCCCCCGGCTGATGCCGAACGGGATCAGGTCGCTGCCGTAGTCGTCGGCCAGCGTCGCGAACGCCTCCTCGCCGTGGCGCCGCGCCACGTAGTCGAAGAAGTAGCCGCCGTACATGTACGAGACCTCGCCGTGCGGGAAGCGGTGCGGCACGTGGATCGCCTGGGACAACGTCAGCAGCTCGTCCTCGAGCGACGCGGCGCGCAGGTACATCTCCCACAGCGTGCTGCCGATGCGCCCCGCCCGACGTCCCTCCTCCCGCCGGCCGCGCGACTCCTGGAAGGTGGTGTAGGCCTCGATGATGAAGTACGGCGACATGTGGTTGGGCGACCAGGTCTTGCCGAAGATCGCGTTGACGACGCTCGCCAGGCCGCCGATGTTGTCGAGGTGCAGCAGGTGCGTGTACTCGTGGGTCACCAGCAGCTTCAGCCAGTCGTCGTATTCCTGCAGCGGCGAGAAATCGAAGGGCGGCATGGCGTAGAACCGCAGGATGTTGGAGGGCAGGACCTGGGTCGAGCCGTTGGCGCTGTCGGTGTCGTCGGAAACCACGACCTCGGCGATCTCCGTCGGCTCGTAGTCGAGCAGCGGGACGAGGACCCGGTGGGCCTCCTCGAGCTTGCGGGCGATGCGCCGCGCCACCCGCTCGAGGTGGTCCGGGAAGTTGATGCGGAAGTGCGGGGTCTCGAAGGTCCGCCACTCCAGCTCGGGGTCGCCGGCCCGCGCATTGAGCGCTCGCGCCGCGTCATGCGCACG
>CAZMRP010000582.1:0-3856 GCA_964568275.1 uncultured Myxococcales bacterium | reverse complement strand
CCGTATCGCGCCAGCTTTCGTTTGACAACCTGGGATCCGTCTCGTATCCTCCACGCGACCTCTTGCCGGAGGGGCGCACCGTGCTGCGGGCGGATGCGTCTGAAACATCGAAGGAGGGTAAGTCGATGAAGCGTTGGATGCTGGTTTTGGCGGTTCTGGGTGCCGCCGCAATGTTGCCGATGGTCGGCTGTGGTGACGACGACGATACCGACACCGTGGTCGATGCGCGGGACGACGGTCCGGCGGACGTTCCGGACGTCGAGGCCGAGGCGGAAGCGGAGGTCACGCCGGACGTCGAGGACGTTCCGGACGTCGAGGCCGAGGCGGAGATTGTCGATCCGTGCGGCGCGACCAGTTGTCCGAACGACCCGGTCGACGGGCCGATCGGCACGCCGTGCGTGGACGACCCCGACTGCGTGTCCGGCTTCACCTGCTCGCAGGAGAGCATCGACGTGTTCGACGGCGAGCAGTACATCAACGACATCGGCGGGTACTGCATCACGTGGGGCTTCGGTCCGGCGGGCTGCGACCCGGACGTCGCGGATTCGTGCCCGAACGGGTCCGGCTGCATCTACATGGGCGAGAACCCGACCACCGGCCAGCTCGCCTACGGCTGCATGGACCTCTGCTCGGCGGCCTCGTCCTCGGGCGTGCCCTGGACCAACAACTGCGACTGCCGCGACGGCTACGAGTGCGAGATCTCGCTCGAGATGTGCATCTCGGGCTGCTCGCACACCCGCGAGTGCTGCGAGATCTGGCACGACGGCGAGGGCGGCGCGCGGGACTACGTGCGGCAGTCGGGCGAGGTCGAGCTGCTCGGCCCGGATCGCTGCACCAACACCTGCGACCCCTGCACCTACGGCTGCGTGAACAACGGCTGCCCGGGCGGCGAGTGCCGCATCGGCGATCCCTGCGAGCACGATGCGGACTGCCCGGCCAACGCGTACTGCATCTCCGAGTTCCGCGCCTGCGACGACCCGGACGAGTTCTGCTACTTCCCGGGCGGCGCCTGCCTGCAGTCGCGCTGCGACCTGAGCGGCCGCGAGTGCCCCACGGGCTCCGGCTGCACGGACCTCGGCAATGCCGACGACCCGTACGTCGTCTGCGTGGTGCCCTGCGAGGCCGGCACGGAGCCGGGCGATGCGGGCTTCCCGTGCCGCAACACCGGCGACGCGGGTCCGGACGCGGGCGACTTCGCCTGCATCCCGATCTTCGACCCCGAGGGCGACTGGCTCGACGGGACCGACGCGACCGGCTTCTGCTACTACGCCGGCAACTTCCCGGGCGGCGACACGCTGCTCGGCGGCGGCTGCCTGCTCGACAGCGAGTGCAACTCGCCCTACGGCCTCGGCAGCTGCATGGGCTTCCAGGATCCGCTCACGTCGCCGCAGTTCTGCGGCGCGTCCTGCAACGAGCCCTCCGCCGAGCAGCACTCGGTCTGCGAGACCGACGACGTCGTCGGCGTCGCCACCGGCGTCTGCTGGAGCGGCATGTGCCTCGAGGCGTGCGAGACCCCGAACGCCCCCTACGGCGCCGCCAACACCGGCTGCACGCTGGACGACATGAGCTGCTGGCCCGCGGAGCCGTTCCTGACGCCGGGCTACGCCTACATCGCCGAGGGCGAGACGGCGCCGGCCGGCTTCTGCTTCCCGCGCTGCCGGAGCGACGCGTGGTGCGGGACGCTGTTCGGCACGACCGGCATCCCCTGCGACGAGGCGTCCGGCGTCTGCGACATCTTCAGCAAGTAGCGGTCCCGAGCGCTTGACCGCCCGCCGCCTTCCGGGCGGCGGGCGGCGCTCGCCCTCCCGGACCCCCGCTTCGGAGACCCGACCATGTTCATCTATCGCAAGCGACCCAAGAAGACCGACCGCAAGCGTTCCGTGCGCGCCAAGGCCGCGCTCAAGGCCAAGAACCGTCGGCGCAAGGCCAACGCCAACAAGTAGGCGTTTCCGCGTTTTCCCCGTCCTCCCCGGACCCGGGCGGTCCGGAACCGTGCTAGGCTCCGCCCGGCGACGGCGGTCGCCGTGAGCGACACGATGGGACGTCCGCGCACCACCAGCGAAGCGGCTCCGGTTTCCGAGCCGCTCCGACGCGAGCTCGAGTTCCTGCGCCGGTCCGCGACCGGCCTGCTGGCCCTGGCGCCGGATCGCGACGTGTACCAGTACGTCGGCGAACGGGTGCTGGAACTGGTGCCCGGCGGCATCGTCACGGTCAACGACTACGACGAGGCGACCGGCACCGCCGGCGTTCGCGCGCTGTGCGGCTCCCCGGCCGTGGCGGCTCCGCTGCTCGGGCTGTTCTCCGCGCCGCCCGGGGAGCTCCGGCTGCCGGTGACCGAGGAAGCCCGGTGTGGGCTGTTGACCGGCCGGCTGGTCGACGTGCCCGGCGGGTTGCACTCCTTCGTGTTCCGGGCGGCCGACCCGGCGGCCTGCGCGGTCGTCGAGCGGCAGCTCGGCGTCTCCGGGTTGCACGCGGTGGGGTTCAGCACGGGCGAGCGGCTGTTCGGCAACGTGGCGATCATCGCCACCGGCGGGCGCCCGCTGCGCGACCGCGGCCTGCTCGAGGCCTTCGCGCAGCTCGCCGCGGTGGCCCTGCGGAGCCGCGAGGCTCTCGACGCCCTGCGGCGGGTCGAGGCGCGTCACGCCCGCGTGGCCGCCAATCTCCCCGGCGTGACGTTCCAGTTCGTCGGTCGTCGGGACGGCTCGATGGGCTTCACGTTCGTCAGCCGCAGGGCCCGGGAGTTCTCGGGCGTCGACGCCGGCGAGTTCGAGCGGGACGTGGGGCGGATGTTCGAGCTCGTGCACCCGGACGACCGCGACGGCCTGCGCGCATCGATTGTCGACGCCGTCGCGCGCGGCGCTCCCTGGTCCTGGGCCGGGCGCATCTGCCCGGCGGGCGGCGAGGTGCGCTGGCTGCACGGGATGTCGGAGCCCGAGCGGACGCCCGAGGGCGACGTGTTGTTCGACGGGGTGCTGATCGACATCACCGACCGCAAGCAGGCGGAGCTGGAGCTGGAGCGCGCCAAGGCGGCGGCCGAGGCGGCGAGCCGGGCCAAGACGACCTTCCTCACCAACACCAGCCACGAGCTGCGCACGCCGCTCACCGCCGTTCTCGGCATGCTCGGCCTGCTGCTCGACACGCCGCTCGACGTCCGCCAGCGCGAGTACGCCCAGGTCGCCCGCGACTCGGGCGAGGAGCTGCTGCGGCTGATCGACGACCTGCTCGACCTGTCCCGCGTCGAGGCGGACCGGCTGGAGCTGGAGCGGCGCGCGTTCCCGACCGTCGAGCCGTTCGCGGCGGCGCTGCGCGCGGTCGGCCTCGCGGCGCGCGGCAAGGGGCTCGCGCTGTCGCTGGACGTCGCGCCGGACGTGCCGGCCGTCGTGGTCGGCGATCCCGGCCGTCTGCGCCAGGTGGTGCTCAACGTCGTCGACAACGCGATCAAGTTCACCCCGGCGGGCGGCGTGGCGGTGCGGGTGGCCGCGGAACGGGTCGACGCCGACGCCGTCCGGCTCCACGTCGAGGTCCGCGACACCGGGATCGGCATCGCTCCGCACCTGCGGGACGACGTGTTCGAGCCGTTCGTGCAGGGCGACGCCAGCACCGCGCGGCGCCACGGCGGTTCCGGCCTCGGACTCGCGATCTGCCACCGCCTGGTCCTGCGGATGGGCGGTCGGATCTGGATCGAGGGGCCGGTCGAGGGCGGCACCGCCGTGCACTTCATGGTCGAGCTTGGGCGCACGAGCGCCTTGTCGGCCGGCGGCGGCGCGGAGGCCGGCTCGGATGCCGCAACGCCGGCCGCGAAGCCTTCGACCGTGCGGCGCCCGGCGCCGTCGCCCCGGCGCAGGACCGGCGGGCG
>CAZMRP010000581.1:0-3867 GCA_964568275.1 uncultured Myxococcales bacterium | reverse complement strand
GCAGAAGGGGGACCGAGGAGCCCCATAACCGCGGAGGCGCGGGGGACACGGAGTTTGGGTCCACCGCAGAGGCACGGAGGACGCGGAGTTCGCCGGGACAGCAGCTCACGAGCCCCCAAGATCGCCCCCGGCACCGTTGCGCTCGCGAAGCCGCCGTGCTGCAATCGGCTCGTGAAACCGCCGGCCGACTTTCCCCCCGGACTCGCCATCCGGATCCGCTGGCTCGACGAGCACCTCGTCCAGGTCGTCGTCGCGGCCTCCAACTGCGCCTTCGCCGGCACCGCCTCCGTCTACCTCGACCGCAACGGCCTGTCCGAGCTGGCCGACACCTTCCGCGGCTTCCCGACCTTCACGGAAGACCGACGCCGACTCCAACTCGGCAACTTCGAACCGGGCTCCGCCGGCGGCGGGGTCCGCCTCGAGCTCTCCTGCCGCGACCGCGCGGCCCACGTCGTCCTCCGCGTCGAGCTGCGTTCGGATCCCGTGGACACGGGCGGACGATCCGCGACCGCCGACTTCGTCCTCCGGCCGGAGCCCGCCGCCCTCGATGCCTTCGTTTCCGCACTCCGCAACATGCCGCTGGCCCCTGGGGCCGAGGCGTCTCTGCGGGCAACGGACCCGCCCGGACCCATCCGCTGAACACCACCACTTCGGGCGCTACCTGGCGCCTCTACCGGATCGTTGTGTCCCCACTCCTCGGCTCCCGCCTTACCGCCACCTCTTCCCGTCCCCTCCGCGGTCTCGGGTCTCTGCGGTGAATCCGAGCTCGGTGTCCTTCGCGGCTCGGCGGTTGTGGGGCTCCTCGGCTCCCCCTTGGCGTATCTGCGGTGCCTCCTGCAGCGCCTCGGTCGCGCGCTCGGCGAGTCCGCGGTTGTTCGGTCGGGGCCCTGCCCCTGAAATGCGATCCTCGGCGATCTTCGCGCCTCCGCGGTTCTTCCCGGTCCGCGCGGAGGGAGGGGAGGAGTCGACCACGACGACGACTACCCCTCGACTGCGCTCGGGGCAGGCGACTACGACGACGACTACCCCTCGACTGCGCTCGGGGCAGGCGACTACGAGGGGGAGAGGGAGGATTCGAGGGAGAGGGAGGGGGACCAGCCGGAGGAGCGGAGGCGGGTGACGTCGGCGACGAGGGCATGGGGTTCGCCGGGTCGGCGAGGGAGGGCACCGAAGCGGAGGAGGTGGGAGCAATCGAGGAGTCGGGCGGCGTACTCGGCCATCCAGCGCACGGAGCGGGCCTCGCCGCGGCCGACGTTGACGGCCTTGCCGAAGAGCGAGGGTGTCATCGCCAGGTGGACGAGCGCGGCGGCGACGTCGTCGACGTGGAGCACGTCGCGGAGCTGGGCGCCGTCGGAGAGGTCGATCGGGGAGCCGGTGCGTGCGCCGGCGAGGATGGAGGGGAGCAGACGATGGGGAGCTTCGCCGGGGCCCAGGACGCCGAAGAGTCGGGCGCGGACGACGGGTCGTCCGGTGCGGGAGCCGATGAGGCGAAGGAGTCGTTCGGCGGCGTTCTTGGACCAGGCGTAGAGGGTCGCGTCGGAGAGGGGGGAGGAGTCTTCGGCGAGGGGTTCGGTTCCGCCGACGTACTGGGCCATGGAGCCGGCCTGGACGAGGGGTGCGTCGGTGGGGAGGGCTTCGAGGAGGGTGGCTGGGGCGAGGACGTTGATGCGGACGAAGTCGTCGGCGGCGGGGGCGGGTCCTGGGGCGACGCCGATCGCTGCGAGGTGGAGGGCGGCGGCGGGGTGGAGGTCGCGGACGAGGGTGGTGAGGTTCTTGCCGTCGCGGAGGTCGGCGGAGAGGAAGCGGTCTGGGGGCCAGGGGGAGGAGGGGGGAGGAGGGGGAGGAGGTTCGCCGGGTGCGAGGAGGCCGACGGAGGGGATTCCGAGGGTGTGGAGTCGGAGGAGCACGCGAGCGCCGATGAAGCCGCCGGCGCCGGTGACGAGCCAGGGGCGGGTCAATGTCGGGTCACCGCCCAGGACAGGCGGGCCTCGCGGGCGCGTTCGACGTAGCGGCGGAGCTGGCCGACGGTGCGGTCCCAGGCGTCGTTCTTGCCGCGGTCTTCGTGCCAGGCGCGGTACCACTCGACGGTCCACCGGACGGCCTCGCGGACGTCGAGCAGCGGTCGGAAGCCGAGCTGGGCCATGGCCTTCTCGGAGGAGAGTTTCAGCAGGGCGGCCTCGTGAGGTTGGTCTGGGGAGGAGGAGCCGACTTCGAGCCTGCCGGCGCCCCACCCTTCGAGGAAGAGCTGAGCGAGTTCGAGGGCTGGGAGGGAGTCGGCGCCGACGGGGCCGAAGTTGAACGCCTCGGCATGGGTGGTGGGGTCGCGGAGGAGGGAAGCGGAGAGCTGGAGGTAGCCGCAGAGGGGTTCGAGGACGTGTTGCCAGGGTCGGACGGAGCGGGGGTTGCGGACGAGGACGGGGTGGCCTGCGGAGAGGGCGCGGACGCAATCCGGGAGGAGTCGATCGGTGGCCCAGTCGCCGCCTCCGATCACGTTTCCGGCGCGGGTGGAGGCGAGTCCGACGGGGCGTTGGGTGCCCTGGAAGAACGAGGCGCGGTAGGCGGCGACGACGAGTTCGGCGGCGGCCTTGGAGGCGGCGTAGGGGTCGCGGCCGCCGAGGTGGTCGTTTTCGCGATAGGCGAGGTGCCACTCGCGGTTTTCGTAGCACTTGTCGCTGGTGATGACGACGACGGCGCGGACGGACGGGGTTTGTCGGACGGCTTCGAGGAGGTTGACGGTGCCGCCGACGTTGACGTCGAAGGTGCCCTTGGGGTCGTCGTAGGAGGGTCGGACGAGGGCCTGTGCGGCGAGGTGCAGGACGAGCTCGGGTTGCGCGGCGAGGAAGGCGCGGCGGACGGCGTCGAGGTCGCGGAGGTCGGCGTCGGTGTGTTTGATGCGGGAGGCGAGACGGAGGAGTTCGAAGTGGGAGGGTGTCGTGTTCGGCGGGAGGGCGAGGCCGTGGACGTCGGCGCCGAGGGCGTGGAGCCAGGCGGCGAGCCAGGAGCCTTTGAAGCCGGTATCGCCGGTGACGAGGACGCGGCGGCCGCGGAAGGCGCCGTCGAAGGTCAGCTCCAGGTCTTCCATGGTGCCTTTCCGGTCTGCCAGAGGTCGTTGAGGAGTTTCCATTCGCGGTAGGTATCCATCGCCTGCCAGTAGCCTTCGTGTTTGAAGACCATCAGCTCGCCGTCCTGGGCGGCGCGGCTGAGGGGTTGGCGTTCGAGGCTGAGGTTTTCGTCGTCGTGGAGGTAGCGGTCGACGAAGGCGCGTTCGAAGACGAAGAAGCCGCCGTTGATCCAGCCGGCGCCGATCTGGGGTTTTTCGGAGAACTCGCGAACGCGATCGCCGTCGAGTCCGAGTTCGCCGAAGCGGGACGGGGGTCGGACGGCGGTGACGGTGGCGAGTTTGCCGTGTTTGCCGTGGAAGGCGAGCAGGGCCTTGAGGTCGACGTCGGCGACGCCGTCGCCGTAGGTGGCGAGGAAGCGGTCGCCGAGGAGGTATTTCGCGGCGCGGCGGATGCGGCAGCCGGTCATGGCGTTCTGGCCGGTGTCGGCGAGGACGACGCGCCAGTCTTCCTCGGGGTGTTGGGTGAGGTATTCGACCTTTCCGCCGAGGGTGACGGCGGCGTCGCAGGTCATGGCCTTGTAGTCGAGGAAGTAGCGGCGGATGACGTCGCCGCGGTAGCCGAGGAGGAGGGCGAAGTCGTGGAAGCCGGCCTGGGAGTAGCCTTTCATGATGTGCCAGAGGATGGGGCGGCCGCCGATTTCGACCATCGGTTTGGGGACGTTGTCGGCGACGCCGCGAATGCGGGTGCCCTGGCCGCCGCAGAGGATGAAGACCTGCATGGCAAAGCTCCTCGGGGGGGGATGGTG
>CAZMRP010000580.1:0-3874 GCA_964568275.1 uncultured Myxococcales bacterium | reverse complement strand
CCGGTCGTCGAATCCAGGATCTCGACGTGCGCGAGCTCGACATCCGCGACTTCCTCCGCTTCCTGGCCGAGGCAGCGGGGGTGAACATCGTGGTCGACAACGACGTGGACGGCTCGGTCACGCTGCGGTTGCGCGACGTGCCGTGGGACGAGGCGTTGGACGTCGTGTTGCGGGCCAACGGCCTGGCGATGGTGCGCCGGGGCCACGTCATCCGGATCGCCAAGCAGGAGACGCTCGACGCCGAGTTGAAGGCGGTGCTGGAACGGCGCGAGCAGTTGTTCGTGCCGCCGCCGCTGGAGACGCGCCTGATCCCCGTCAGCTACGCCACCGCCGGCGAGTTGTCGCCGCGGGCCGAGGAACTGGCCAGCGACCGCGGCAGCGTCTCGGTCGACAGCCGCACCAACGTGATCATCGCGACCGATGAGCGTGCGGTGCTGGATCAGATTGAGGAGTTGGTGCGCAGCCTGGACACCCAGACGCCGCAGGTGTTGATCGAGGCGCGGATCGTCGAGGCGACGAGCACCTATGCGCGGCACGTCGGCATCCAGTGGGGCGGCGACTTCGTCTCGTCGTCGGCCACCGGCAACCCCACGGGGCTGGTCTGGCCCAACTCGGTCGGGTTGGCCGGTGGGGCCACCGACCAGAACTCGCCGTTGATGGGCCTGTCGACCGTCGGGGGCGGCCAGGTCAACCCCAATTTCGCCGTCAACCTCCCGGCCGCCGTCGGCACCGGGTCCGGCGGCGCACTCGGCCTGACCCTCGGCTCGGTCGCCAACAACGCCAACCTCAACATCCGCCTCTCGGCGCTCGAGGACACCGGCACCCTGCGCATCATCTCCTCCCCCCGGATCCTGACCCTCGACAACCGCCAAGCCCACATCGAACAGGGTACGATGATCCCCTACTCGCAGGTCTCCGCGCAGGGCGTGCAAACCGCCTTCCAGGAGGCTAAACTGAACCTGACCGTCACGCCGCACGTCACGGCGGACGGCGGCGTGATGATGAAGATCAAGTTGACCCGCGACGAGCCCGACTTCGCCCAGACCGGCGCGCGCGGCGACCCGACGATTCTCAAGCGCGAGGCCGAGACCGAGCTCCTGGTGATGGACGGACACACGGCGGTGATCGGCGGCATCTACACCCGCAACACCGGCGTCAACTACAACCAGATCCCGCTGCTCGGCGACATCCCCGTGATCGGCTGGTTGTTCAAGGCCCGGCGCGACAGCGACCGGCGCTCGGAGTTGCTGATTTTCATCACGCCGCGGATCGTCAACCGCGCGGAGAGCATCGGACGTTGACGGGAAGGAGCCGCACGCCATGAAAGCCCACCTCCCGCTCATGCTTGCCGTCGCGTCCCTCGCGGTCGGCACCGGCTGCCAGGACGACTGGCAGGGGTTCTTCATCCACGACAACAAGCGGCTGGGGGAGGCCCCCGGGTGCGAGATTCCCACCGAGGCCGCCGCCGCCGGCCTGCTCGCCGGCCTGCTCGACCTCAACGTCCGCACCAGCTACGCCGGCTACCTGTTCATCGAGAACGGCTTGATCGCCCGCGCCGATCCCGGGTTGCCGCGCGCCGAGTCCAACGGCATCTTCGTCCAGGGGGCCTATCTGTACTACGAGCCCGACCCCGCCTGCGCGGGGACCGCGGGCCTCGCCGACATTGAGGTCCGTTTCTCGAACTACATCCCGCCGCAGGGCACCGCCACCGTCGGCATCTACCTCATCCCCGATGCGCTCGGCGGCCTGTTGCGGGATAGCATCGCCTCCTGTCCGAACCAGCAGGCGCAGATCACGGTCACCGCCCAGGTGTTCGGCATCACCCAGGGCGGCATCGAGGTGGAGACCCAGGAGTTCGACTTCCCGATCACGCTCTGTGCCGGCTGCCTCATCTACTGCCCCAGCGGCGTCGATCTCGACACCACCACCCCCGGCTGCCAGTGCAACTGCAACTCCGACGTCGAGCAGAACGACCCACCCTGCCACGTCGGACAGGACGACCTCGTCGACTGCCGGTTCGTCTACTGCGCCGACTGACCCGAACCGCCGTCCCCTTCGTCTCCGGCCAGCCTCCGCGCCAACCGCCGGTTCGCCGCGTGGTGCGGCTGGACGGCCCGGACCCGTGCGGCCGGTAGGAACCCGCACAGCGCCAGGTCGCCCAGCAGGTCCAGCAGCTTGTGCCGCGCCGGCTCGTCCGGAAAGCGCAGCGGTCCGCCCAGCGGCCCGTCGGGGCCCAGCACCACCGCGCATTCCAGGCTCCCGCCGCGGGCCAGCCCGGACGCGAAGATCCCTTCCAGCTCCTCGAGCCGCGCGAAGGTCCGCGCCGGGGCGAACTCCCGGACGAACGACTCGGCTTCCCCGCCCCAGGCGACCCGGCGTCGGCCGAGCCACGGGTGAGGCGCCGCGTACTCGACCTGCAGCGTCGTTCTCGCGGTCGGCGCCACCTCGTACTGCGAGGTGTCGACCCGCAGCCGCCGGACGGTTCGCCACCTCCACGGCGGCGCCGCAGCCGGCTCGACCGGCTCCGAGGCCGCCAGCAGCCGTTCGGCCCACGGCAGCGCCGAGCCGTCGAGGATTGGCACCTCGGGACCCTCGAACTCCAGCCGCGCGTCGCAAATGCCGCAGCCGGCGAGCGCCGCGAGCAGGTGCTCGACCGTGCGCACCGCGTCCCGCCCCAGTCGCAGCTCGGTGCAGCGGTCGGTGTCCGGGGTCGCCCGCGCGGGCCGGAGCGGTGCGAGGTCGTCGCCGCGGCCGACCAGCAGCCCCGCCCCGGCGGCCACCGGGCGCACCCGGACGGCCCCTTCCTCCCCGGTGTGCAGTCCCCGGCCGGCGAGGCG
This sequence comes from uncultured Myxococcales bacterium, assembly GCA_964568275.1. Lineage (GTDB taxonomy): Bacteria > Myxococcota_A > Polyangia > DRWM01 > JAAZOP01 > JAAZOP01. The sequence continues at coordinate 1,037 of CAZMRP010000580.1, read as the reverse complement.
GAACTCCCGGGTGAGGCGGCGCATGGTCGTGCTAGCGGAAGAAGGCCTGCCAGAACGGCTCGGTCAGCACCGCGCGCATCAGCCGCCGGGTGACCGACGACCAGCGCAGCCCGTCGCGGAACGCGGTCTCCGTCAGCGGCCGGTCGAGCGGCACGGCGGCGTCGAGCGCCAGACCGAGGCGGAGGCCGGTGCGGATGTCGCGCGAGACGTGGATTCCCAGCAGCAAGCAGCGCGCGTGCACCTCGGTCAGCCACTCGTTCGCCACCGCCACGTCGGCCCGGGCGAACTCCTGGCGCAGCTGCGCCTGGACCCGCGGCGGCAGGAAGTGCCAGAGGTCCTGGGCGACGGCCGCCGCGCTCGGCGGAATGCGGGGCAGGCATCCGGGCGGGCCGAAGGCGCACAGCAGGCCCTGGAGCAGCGCTTCCCGCCCTGCCGGGGCCAGCGTGCTCGGCAGCACGTGCTCCGGCAGGCAACGCGCCACCCCGGTCGCCAGCACCGTCAGATCGGCCGGCCGGCCCGGCACCGGTTGCAGGTGCGTGCCGACCAGCACCGACGGCGGACGCGTCCGCAGCACCTGCAACTCGGACTGCGGCGGACGGCGGTAGACCTGGAACCGGAAGAAGGCCAGCCGATCGGAGCACTCGGCGATGCCCCGCGCCAACGGGTCGTTTCCGAGCGGGCTGACCTGGTCCGCCGGCTTGACCGACGCTCCGAGGTCTTCCGCGAAGGTCGCCGCGCAATGCTCCCAGACCAGCGCCGCCGACCGGTGCATGAACTGTGCGGCCCACGGCCCGCACCGCGACAGCACCACCTCGGCCGGCGCCGCGATCGCCGGCGGCGGCGGCGTCGGCCACATCGAACGATCGTAGACCGACAGGATCGACTCGCTGGCCCACAGGCCGCCGGGCGAGCCGCCCGACTTCCAGAATCCCTGCAACGTGCGCAACGCCTCGAGGTCGGTCACGTCGGCCGCGAGCCGCTCGCGCGCCTCGCGCACCTCCGGCGGCTCCACCACCGGCGCCGCGGGCCGCGGCTCG
>CAZMRP010000579.1:0-3877 GCA_964568275.1 uncultured Myxococcales bacterium | reverse complement strand
CCGGTCGTCGTCCTCGGCCGTCGACTCCCAGAGCAGGTCGAGCTCCTCGGCGGACAGCCCCGCCCGCTGCGCCTCGATGTCGGCCGCCCGGCGGGCGAGGGCGGCCAGGGGATCGCCGCCGGCCGATCCGTGGTCGACCACCACGGCCTCGTCCAGCGCCTTGGCCGACAGACTGTGCTCGCGGCCGCCGGCGGTGCGCAGCCGGGCCTTGCCCTTCGCCTCCTCGCGCACCCAGGCCAGCTCGAGCCGGTCGCGCCCGGGTTCCACGAGGTCGACGATCCGTCCGCTGCGGCCGGCGTCCGCCATGGGGCGGGAGCCTATCACAGTGCGCCTTCCAGGCGCCCGAACGTGCACTTCCGACCGGCCGGGGCGTGGAACGCGAGCGCGAAACGCGAGCGTTGCGGCGTCCCCCGGCCTGTGCTGTCGTCCGGGTGCCGCAACGGGCGCCGCGCACCGACGGGGCCCGCCGGCCGGGAGGTCAGGAGATGCATGTTGCCAGAAGCGTCCTTGTCGCCGCCGCCCGCGGAGGCCGCACCGCTGACCGATGAGGAGTCCCGCGTCGTCGCCGCCGCCGCCGACGGCCTCGCCGGCAGCCTCCACCCGCGGCTGGCCGCGGGCGCCACCAACATGGCGTTCTCTCCCACGAGCATCGCCCTCGCCCTCGGCATGACCTCGGGCGGCGCCCGCGCCGAGACCGCCGGCGAGATGAACGCCGTCCTGCACCTCGGTGACGACCCGGACCGCGCACGCGAGCTGCTCGCGCGCGAGCAGCGCCTGCTGATCGCCGCCTCCTCCGAGACCGTCCAGCTTGCCATCGCCAACCGGCTGTTCGGCGAGCGGACGTACAGCTTCGTGCCGGAGTTCCTCGAGTGGACCGCGACGCAGTTCGCCGCGCCGCTCGAGCCCGTGGACTTCAAGGTCGCATTCGAGGCGGCCCGCGGACGGATCAACGGCTGGGTCAAGGAGCAGACCCGCGACCGGATCCCCGAGATCCTGCCCGCCGGCTCGCTCAACGAGCTGACGCGTCTGGTGCTGACCAACGCCGTCTGGTTCAAGGGCCAGTGGCTCAACCGGTTCGAGGAGCGTGCGACGCGCCCGCGGCCGTTCACGCTGGCCGACGGCAGCAAGGCCGACGTGCCGATGATGGCCCGCACCGGCCAGGCGCGCTTCGCCAATCGCGACGGCACGGAACTGCTCGAGCTGCCCTACGACGGCGACGAGTTGTCGATGGTGGTGGTGCTGCCGCCCGCGGGCGAGTCGCCGGACCCGTGGCTCACCGCCGCCAACCTGGAGGGACTGGGCCGCCTGCCGCAGCGGGAGGTCGAGGTGTGGCTGCCGCGGTTCAAGATCGATCCTCCTGCGCCGCGCGAGTTGAACGACGACCTGGCGGCGCTGGGCATGCCGCGGGCCTTCGAGGCGGCGGCGGCGCAGTTCGAGGGGATCGGCGACCCGCCGGACGAGGAAGAGAAGCTCTACATCTCGGCCGTGTTCCACCGCGCGTTCGTCGAGGTCAACGAGGAGGGGACCGAGGCGGCGGCGGCCACCGCGGTGGTGATGGCCGCCCGGGGCGGCGGCATGAGCGCGCCCCCCCCGCCGCCCCGTTTCCACGCCGACCACCCGTTCCTGTTCCTGATCCGCGAGAACCGCACCGGCCTCGTCCTGTTCGTCGGTCGCGTCGGCGACCCGCGCAGCGCGAGCTGACGCACCCGCCGCCGCGTCCGCCGGCGATGCGGACCGCCCCGGAACGGGGCACGATCCCCGCGTGAACCGCCTCCCCACGGACTCCCGGGTGGGACGCTTCCTGGTCCCCGCGCTGCTCGCCGCCCCGGCCTGCGGCGCCTGCTCCGACGACGGCCAGGGCGGTCACGGCGGACGAAGACCACACCAGATCGCTCGCCGCCGCATTCGGGCGCTCGCGCACGGAACCACGCCCGCGGAGCGGATTCCAGGATGGTTCGCTCCGGGTCCTGCGGTGCGTGTGCCGGACGTCCGTCAGCGCCGAGTACCGGTGTCCGGCTCTGCGGCGACGATTCGCTCCAAATTCGCGGCGACCGGCGGCAGGTCCGCGGCGATGGTGTCCCAGACGCGGTCGAGGTCGATGTCGAAGTAGGCGTGGATGAGCCGGTGGCGCATGCCGACGATCTCGGCCCACGGGATGGCAGGATGCAGGCGTCGCGTTTCGTCGGTCACCTCCGACGCCGCCTCGCCGATGATCTCGATGCACTTGACGAGCGATAGGGTGAGCATGCGGTCGTGGTCGAGATCGGCGCGGGACCGGCCTCGTGCGAAGGAGCTGGCCTCTCGAACGGCGTCGAGCATGTGGCGGACGCGGATCAGATCATCCGGCCGCATACTGGACCTCGGCCGAACGCACGACGTCGTCCCGGAAGTAGCGGCTCAGTTCGGAAGGCGTCCGCAGGTCGACCTTGCGGCCGAGCAACCGCGACAACTCGATCTCGATCGCCGCCAGCGTTCGGCAACGGTTGCCCGGCGCGGCGCGAGGCGTGGCGTGACGGCTCGGCCGTCCAGCAGGTCGGACGGACTTTCGCGGACGACAACATGCTGGGAAAGGAGCACGAACATGGCAGCTCTCACGCAATTGACCTCGACCGTGGTGTGGGTCCGGACGATCCTCCACCTGATCGGCCGGATGCTGCGGGACCGGATGACACGGCAGCTGGTTCCGCCGGTTCGTGTATCCGTCGCGCTTCGCGCAGGCTCCACGCCGGCCTGCGCGAGGGCGGCGTTGCACGGACCGTCGGGCGCGTGCTACGAACCGGCACCCGGGAGGCAGGATCGATGCGGCTGGTGGAATGCGTGCCGAACTTCAGCGAGGGGCGCAACCGCGAGGTGATCGACGCGATCGCCGCCGCCATCGCCGCCGTCGACGGCGCGACGCTGCTGGACGTCGACCCCGGCGCCGGGGCCAACCGGACCGTGGTGACCTTGGTCGGCGAGCCGGAGGCGGCCCTGGAGGCCGGGTTCCAGGCGATGCGGACGGCGGCCGAGCGGATCGACATGCGGCAGCACCGGGGCGAGCACCCGCGGATGGGCGCCACCGACGTGTTCCCGTTCGTGCCGGTGGCCGGCGTGACGATGGCCGAGTGCGTGCAGCTCGCCCGCCGGCTCGGCGAGCGGGCGGCGAAGGAGCTGGGCATCCCGGTCTTCCTGTACGACCAGGCGGCGACGCGGCCGGAACGGCGGTCGCTGGCGGACGTGCGGGCCGGCGAGTACGAGGGGCTCCCGGCGAAGCTGCGCGACCCGGCCTGGAAGCCGGACTTCGGCGCGGCGCGCTTCAACCCGCGCTCCGGGGCCACCGTGATCGGCGCCCGCAAGTTCCTCGCCGCCTACAACGTCAACCTCAACACCGCCGAGCGCAAGTACGCGGTCCGCGTCGCCCGGCGGGTCCGCGAGCTGGGACTGCCGATCCGCGCCATCGGCTGGGTGATTCCCGAGTACCGTTGCGCCCAGGTGTCGATGAACCTGATCGACCTCGACGTCGCCGGCCTGCACGACGCGTTCGACGCCTGCGAGCGGCTCGCCGGGGAGCTGGGCCTGCGTGTCACCGGGTCGGAGCTGGTGGGGCTGGTCCCGGAGCGCGCGCTGCTGGACGCCGGCCGGCATTACCTGCGGCGGATGGGCCGCTCGCCCGGCGCGCCCCACGAGGAACTGCTCGAGACGGCGGTGCGCACGCTGGGCCTGGGCGAGGTCGCGCCGTTCGACCCGCAGCAGCGGATCGTCGAGCGGCGACTGCTGCGGGCCGACCGGCTGGCCGCGTTGTCGCTGGAGCGGTTCGCGGCGCGGCTGGGCTCCGTTTCGCCGACGCCCGGCGGCGGCTCGGCCGCGGCGCTCGCCGCCTCCTGCGGCTCGGCGCTGG
>CAZMRP010000578.1:0-3883 GCA_964568275.1 uncultured Myxococcales bacterium | reverse complement strand
CCCACCCGGTCCCCCCATGCCGCCCCTTCCCCCCATGCCACCCGGACCGGCGGCGCCACGATCTGACGCAGCGCCTCGACGATGGTCTGCAGGTCCTCGAGCCGCTCGGCCCGGGCGGCGTCGCGCCCGGCCACGATCACGTCGTTCCACATCGGCGCCGCCTCGCCGGCACAGCGCGCGTCGGGCGGCACCGCCGCCAGCCGCTTCGAGGCGGTGGCGGGGTCGGCATCGGTCATCGCCTGCTTCGCCTCGTCCAGCGCCAGGCGCGCATCGCGCTCCCGGGTCGCGCTCGCCCGCAGCTCGGCCGCCGCCGGGTCCGCCGACAGCTCCGTCGCCGCCAGCAGCTCGAGCACCCCGTCCCACGCCGCCACGGAGTCGGCCCGCTGGGCCGCCTCGCGCGCCTGGGCCAGCAGCTCCGCCGCCGGGACGCCGGCCTCCTCCACCGTGGCCGCCACCGTCTCGGCCGCCGCCTCGGGCTCGGTCGCGCCGCCCGCGTCCCATCCGGACGCCACCAACACTCCCGCCTCGAGGCCCGCCGGCGCGAGCGATCCGGTGTCCGTCTCGGCGACGGTCCCGGCCGTTTCGGCTCCCGACTTCTCGCCCTTGCCCCGCAGGAACAGCAGGTAGACCACGCCGAGACACGCGATCAGTGCGCCGACGATGCCTGCGATCATCGGCAACCGGGAGCCGCCCGCCTTGGCGGCCGCCGCGCGGGACTTGATGTCCTCGGGCTTGAGCGCCCCGAGGGTGAAGTACAGCTGGACGTGGCCGATCTCGATCACGTCGCCCGGGTCCAACGCCTTGGAGCGGACGCGCTGGCCGTCGACCAGCAGGCCGTTGGCGCTCCCGGCGTCCTCGATGAAGTAGCGGCCCTGCAGCAGGTGCATCCGCGCATGCGTGCGGGATACCCCGGGCTCGTCGACCCGGATCGTGCACTCGTCCCCGCGCCCGATGACGTGCGGCACGTCGGACAGGATGTAGACCGTGTGCGGCTTGCCCTCGACGACCACCGTCATCTGCGGCGGCTTGACCGGCTCGGCCGGCGCCGCCGGCGCCGCCACCGCCGGCGCCCCCTCCAGCACCTCGACCCGCAGCGTGTAGTCGCCGATGCCGACCTCGTCCCCCGGGGACAGCGGCATCTTGCCGCGGACCCGGCGGCCGTTCAGCCGCGTGCCGTTGTAGCTTCCCTGGTCGCTGAGGAAGAACCGGCCGTTCTCGCGCACGATGCGGGCGTGGTTGCGGGAGACGTTCCGCTCGGTGAGCCGGATCACGTTCCCTTCCTTGCGCCCCACCGTGAATTCGTCACGGATCATCGGGACGGTGGTCACCTGACCTTCGTCGTCGACGATTGCGATCTGATACACGGGCCCGTCGGTCGCCATTGGACGGCCGGATGTTACCAGCATCACGGGTCGCCTGCCAAGAGGGATGGACGAAACCGGTCGGGGATGAGAGAGTCCGGCTCCCGGAGGTGGAAATGCCCGGAAGGAAGCGCCCACCCGACTCCCGTCACGAGCTGCCGGCCGACCGGCTGCGGCGGACCATCGACCCCCGCCGACTGCCGGCCCCCCCGGCGCCGACCCCCGCCGCCCCGCGACGCCAGACGGCCGCTCGCGGCAACGGTCGGAGCCACGAGGCCTCCCGCGAGATGATGCTCGGCCAGCAACGCGGCGTCGATGCCCTCGACTTCGGCCTGCGCGTCCAGGCCCGCGGCTTCAACGTCTACGTGCTCGGCGAGTCCGGCAGCGGCAAGACCACCAGCACCGAACGGATGGTCCGGACGCGCGCCGAACAGGAGCCGCCGGGCCGGGACGTGGTCTACCTCCACAACTTCGACGAGCCGGACCTGCCGCAGGGCATCCTGCTCCCCGCGGGACAGGCCGCCCCCTTCGCCCGCGACATCGATGACGCGGTGGCCGAACTCGGACGGGAGATCCCCCGCGTGCTCGCCACCGCCGCGTTCCGCGAGCAGCGCAACGCCATCCTCGACCAGAGTCACCGGCGGGCCGAGGCGCGCTTCGCCCAGCTCCAGCGCCAGGGCCGCCGCCTCGGACTGCTCGTGCGCCGCGAGGCCGACCGCCTCGCCCTCACTCCGCTCAAGGCCGGCCAGCCGCTGACCACCGAACAGTACGACGAGCTGTCGGAGGTCGAGCGGCAGGGTTACGAGGAACGCTCGACGTCGTTCCAGCGGCGCGTGCCCGAGTACGACCGCCGGCTGCGCCAGATCCAGAAGGAGCTCGAACAGCGGCTGCTCGAGGCCGAACGGGCGGCGATCGCGCACGTGGTCGAGGTGATCTTCGGCGACCTGCTGCGGCGTCACGCCGCGCTGGGACCCGCCGTGCGCCGGTACCTCGAGCAGTTCCAGGCCTACGTGCTGGAGGGGCACCGGCTGTTCCTCCCGCCCGAGGACCGCCCGGCCTCGAGCGGCGGCGAGGGGGGCGAGCCGGTCGAGGAGCCGGCGACCGGGGTCGCCCCGTTCCACGACCACGTGCCGTTCCGGGTCAACGTGCTGGTCGACCGCCGACGCGAGAAGCACGCGCCGGTGGTCGTCGAGCGCAACCCGACGTACCCCAACCTGTTCGGCTACCCCGAGTATCGCGAGATGCGCGGGATGTACGCCACCGACCACACGCTGCTGCGCGCCGGCGCCCTGCACCGCGCCAACGGCGGCTACCTGGTGCTGCAGATCAACGACCTGGCCCGCAGCTCGCACGCCTGGGATGCGCTGAAGAAGGCGATCCGTCACCGCGAGCTCCGGATCGAGGAACTGGAGGACGAGACCAAGCCCAAGACCACCGGCTCGGTCCGCCCCACCCCCATCCCGCTCCACGTCAAGGTCGTGCTGGTCGGCCCGCCGGAGACCTACTGGGCGCTGCAGAGCCAGGACGACGACTTCACGCGGCTGTTCAAGGTCAAGGCCGACTTCGAGGCCACGATGCCGCTGAGCCGCGAGACGCTGGCCGCCGCGGTCCGCTTCCTGGCCCGCGTGGCCGGCGAGGAACACCTGCTGCCGCTCGACCGCAGCGCGCTCGCCGCCGTGCTCGAGCACGGCGTGCGTCAGGCCGGCGACCAGCAGAAGCTGACCACCCGGCTGGCCGCCCTGATCGACCTCGCCGCCGAGGCCGACCACTGGGCCCGCCGCGCCGGCCGTCGCCGCATCACCGCGGCCGACGTCGCCCGCGGCCTCGCCGAGCGTCACCGCCGCCACGAGAAGGACGAGGACGCCGTGCTGCGGGAGATCGATGCCGGCCAGATCCTGATCGATACCCGCGGCCGCGTCGTCGGTCAGGTCAACGGCCTGACCGTCTACGACCAGGGCGACCACCAGTTCGGCGTCCCCGCCCGCATCACGGCCCGCACCTACGTCGGCCGCAAGGAGGTCGTGAACATCGATCGCGAGGTCCGCCTCTCCGGCGCGATCCACGACAAGGGCGCCCTGACGATGGTCGGGTTCCTCGGCGGGCGCTTCGCCGTCGACAAGCCGCTGGCGATGTCCGCCAGCATCACCTTCGAGCAGAACTACGGCTTCGTCGAGGGCGATTCGGCCTCGGCCGCCGAGTTGTACGCGCTGCTGTCCAGCCTCGGCGGCCTCCCCCTGCGCCAGGACATCGCCGTCACCGGCTCGGTCAACCAGCAGGGCGAGATCCAGCCCGTCGGCGCGGTCAACGAGAAGATCGAGGGGTTCTTCAAGGTCTGCGGCCGGCGCGGGCTGCGCGGCACCGAAGGGGTCGTGATCCCGCGCACCAACATCCGCCATCTGATGCTGTCCGAACGCGTGGTGCGGGCCGTGCGCCGGGGCCGGTTCCACATCTGGGCCGTGGACCACGTCGACCAGGGGATCGAGATCCTCACCGGCCTGCCCACCGGTCGCCGCCTGCGCGAC
>CAZMRP010000577.1:0-3887 GCA_964568275.1 uncultured Myxococcales bacterium | reverse complement strand
GGCGACCCGTGCGCCGTCAGCGTGACGAATGGCCGCTTCGCCGACCACCCGCACGACCGCCCGCGGTACTAGCCTCGACCGCCCGCGGTACTAGCCTGGGTCGGGTGGTCCCGGGCGGGCGCGCCCCGGCCGTGGTGGCGGCGCGCCAGCGCACCCTCACGGCGGCGTACGCCGCCCACCCGGAACGCTTCGTCCGGCGACCACCGGTCGCCGGCGCTCCGCCGACGGAGGTGTGGATCAACAAGCCGCCGCAGCCGGCGGCGCAGCATCAGGTCGGCGCGGTCGCACCGGCCCCGGCGTACCAGGAGGCGCTACAGTAAATGCGACCGGCAGGTGTCTCATTCTCGTTGACAGGCTCCGTTCCTTCGCAGTGGATATCCCCGTGTTGACAGGTTCCACGAACTCGACGTAGCCTCCGGACCTCGGTTGGGGGGCAGAGAAGTCCTACCGGACCAGGCGGGGGGGAGACGCACCAATGACCCACGGTCGCGGTCGGAGGCACCATCGCCCGAGCGGATTCGGGACGACTACGGTACCGCTAGCGGCCTCGCTGCTGGTGGCCGGCTGCATGGGCGATCCCGCACGCAGCGAGCGGTCGTCGGCGAGGCACGTCGCTGTGGACTCGCCGGAGACTGCCCTGCTCCTCGCTGCGGCCCCTTGCACAGACTGCGTCGTCCTGCACCATGTCCTCGTCGACCTTCCCCTGACGGGCGTCCAGTTCCTGGCCGGGAAGGTCGCGGACACCACGTCGGGCGCTTCCTTCGACGTGGCCGTGCGACCGGATGGGACCCCCATCGATGGGGCGAGCGCCATCGCGCGCGAGGCCGACACGGCCACCGCGGCACACGGGACCTTCGAGCCGGCGCTCGACGATGACCTTCGTGCGGCCCGTCCTGACGATCGGGTGAAGGCGTGGGTCTGGCTCAAGACGGTGGAAGGCCCGGAGGACCGTGAGCTTCTCCGCACCGATGCCGGGGCGCGAGAGAGCAGCGTGGCTGCCCACCACGCGATGCTGCACGACGTGACGGCGCCCGTCGCCGCCGAGCTCGCCGCCTCCGACGCTGTGGCGACGGCCTTCGCGGACGCTCCGGTGATCGACTTCGAGGGCACGAAGGACGTTCTCGATGGCCTGCGCCGCGATGCTCGCGTTGCCGCCGTGTACCGTCACCCGGGCGTGGGGATCCCTGCCTGTCGCACGTACGTCCAAGGCGTCCAGGCGGACCTCGCACAGGCTGCCGGCTGGACAGGCGCGGGACTCACGGTGTCGGAGAAGGAAGGCCCCCAGCCGGATGACTACTCACTCCTTTCGGTCGTCGAGGTGGCGAGCCCTGCCGGTTGGGCGCACCCTCACGCAAGGGCTGTCCTCGGGATCATGCGGACTAACGCCGCCCCGTTCGGTATCTCGCCCGGGGCGACCCAGTACATGGCGAACGAGGACGGCTACTCCGGTCCGCCTCCGTCGCTGGATGGTTGGCTCAATGACCGGGTCGTTCGCGTCCGGAACGTCAGCGGGATGTACGACTACCCGTGCCCGTCCGGCGACTTGCACGCGCATGATCGCTGGGTGGACTACGTCGTCACGCACTATCCGTATCCGTTCTTCGCGGTCGCCGCGGGGAATCAAGGGGACGTCTCCGGTTGTGACCGCGTCGGCCACAAGTGCTACAACTGTCTGCAGGTCGGGTCGTCGGACGAGCACGGGACGACCAGCCGGGCCGACGACACGATGGCCGCGTTCAGCTCGTGGCGCAATCCCACCACGACCTACGGCGACCGCGAGCTTCCCGCGCTCGTCGCACCGGGGGTGCAGGTCGAAGGGGCGGGCATCTGCGGTGACGGGACGAGCCTGTCGTCGCCGATGGTCGCGGGAACCGCGGCAGCGGTGTACCAGCGGAACCCCGTCCTGCAGAGCTACCCCGAGACCTTGTGGGCGTTGGCGCGAGTACACGCCAACCAGAACGTCGATGGTCCCTGGCTCCACCTGACCGACGGGGTGGATGACCGCGACGGAGCAGGGGAGCTGAACACGTACCGGACGGCCTACTGGGCAGGCTCGGCGTACAAGCGGAACGGGGGAGGTGCCGCTGCGACGACCGGCTACGACTACGGCCTGATGCGAGCCGGACTCGACTTCCCGGGCAACTACTACGTCGAAACCTACAACATCACGCCCGTCGCGGGATGTACGGTCGTGGCGTCCCTGGCGTGGGATTCCGAGGCGGCCTGCAACCCGAGCGACTGCTCGCGCCCTGCGTACTGCTCCTGCACGTACGACAGCCAGGGCTTCGACATGGACCTTCGCCTGTTCCGGAATTCGTCGTGGGTGACGGGATCGTACTCCTATGACAACACGTACGAGTACATGCGCTACACGGTGCCGGCGGGAACGACGTCGCTGCAGTTGAAGGTCTGGTACTGGTCGGGCAATGCCAACCAGACGTACTTCGGCCTGTCGTGGCAGGTCTACTGCTGAGGAGCGACCATGAAGAGGCCAGGCAGGACGAGAAGGGCATGGCGGTGGCTCGCGCCGCTGCTGGCCGTGGCGTGCCGCCCGGAGCCGGCGGAGCCGGAGGACGCTCGCGCGGAAGCCGTCGCGGACCAGTCCCGGGACGTCGAGGACGAGGCCGAGGCCGATCCGGGGCGGGAGAGCGAGAGCGGCGTGGGCGACATCGCGCCCGACGATGGCACGGATGATCGTTGCGAACGGGTCGCGGAGAGGCTCCGGTCGTTGCCGATGGCGGACCTTCTGGTCGCAGAGGGCGGCCGGGGATCGCTCTCGGTTCCGGGCGCGCACGACGCCGGGCTGCGGCTGACCTGGAGCGTCGACGCGGGGACGGTGGACCCCTCCGAGGGGTGGGAGGTGACGGTGGACGCGCCTGCGACCCGGGCCGACGTGCACGTCACCGTGGTGATCGAGGCGACGAGTTGCCGATCAACGGCCGCGCTGCTGCTGCGGGTGAGGAGCGCGGCCGAGGTGGACGAGATGCGAGGCTGCCTGTCCGAGACGCTCACCTGGCCTGCGGGGGTGCTGCCGTTTGCCAGGGTGGAGAGCGCCTTGATCGACGACCGGTTCGCCGTGGTGCTCTGCCTAGGGCCGGACGTTCGCGCGGGGACCGAGTATCTTCCCGTGTCGATGCGCGTGCGCAACGTCGGCCCGGACGTCGAGGGCGTCGTCGAGGCGCGCCCGTCGTGCGAGTTCGAGGTTCGCTTCGAGGGCATTCCGCCGCCGCGCAACCTGGGCATCTGCGACGGCCTCGCGGTGGAGTGCGACCCTCCGTTCGGCACGGAGACATGGTCCTCGGGAGCGACGCGAGCGTCCGGCAACTTCTACCCGCGATTCGGCATGGACGAGTACTCGTGCGGCGTGCTCGAGACGTTCGTCGAGGGTGCCGGAGACTATGTGGCGTCCGGCGTCTACCACGGTCGTCTTGCCGACGGCACGCCGCTGGTCAGCGACCCGCTCGCCATCCCGTTCAGGGTTCTGCCGTAGGCGAACACATCCTCGCACGCCCAACCCCTTCTGCGACGGCACCAGCTACCGTCGTCCTCGTTGTCCGCCGCGTCCGCGGCGCGCTCCTCCTGGGGATCGTCGCCGCCACCGCCCTCGGCCTGGCCACCGGGATGGTCCGCTACGTCCGTGGTGTGGCATCGACCTTTTCGAGCGGGATTTCGTCGGGACGGAGGCCGTCGCCGACGGCGGGAGGCGGTGGGGCGGCGCAGGCGGTGCGGACGGGCGGGCGAGGGCGGCGTGGACGGCGTGACGACGCGGGCGGCGAGGGCGACGAGGCTGCGTCTTCGTCGTGGGCGGCGAAGGCGGCCTGCTCGTCGGGCCGTGAGGCCCGACCCAGGCAAGTCTTCCGACGGGCGTCCCGAGGCCTCGGTTCGGG
>CAZMRP010000576.1:0-3888 GCA_964568275.1 uncultured Myxococcales bacterium | reverse complement strand
CCGCGGACGAGGCGGAGCAGCGGGCCGCGCCGGCGGCCGGCGATGCGCAGGGCGCGCCGGCGACCGGAGAGCCGGCGGAGCCGGAGCGGGCGACCGCGGTCGTGCCGTAGTCCGCGGCGTCCGCGAGGAGGTGGTCGGTGTTCGAAGGCACGCATCTGGTAGGACTCGATCTCGGCTCCAGCTCGGTCAAGGCCGTGCAGCTCCGGCCGCACAAGCAGGGCTACGAACTGCACCGCTTCGGCTTCGAGCCGTTGCCGCCGCAGAGCATCGTCGATCGGCACGTGATGAACTCGGCCGCCGTCCGCGACTCGATCCAGGCGCTGTTCGCCAAGGCGCAGATCCGCCAGAAGGAGGTGGCGATCGCCGTCTCCGGCGCCTCGGTGATCATCAAGAAGATCACGCTGCCGATGATGGACCGCGACGAACTGGCCGAACAGATTCCGTGGGAGGCCGAGCAGCACATCCCGTTCAACATCCACGACGTGGACGTGGACCACCAGGTGCTGCAGGTCCGCCCCGATCAGCGGCAGATGGACATCCTGCTGGTGGCGGCCAAGAAGGAGGACGTCGCGCAGTACGTGGCCCTGGTCGATGAAATCGGCCTCAAGGCGGTGGTGGTCGACATCTGCGCCTTCGCGATCCAGAACGCCTTCGAGGCGAACTACGGGATCGGCGAGGGGACGGTGGCGCTGGTCGACGTCGGCGCCACGCTGACCACGATCAACATCGTCGCCAACGGCGTGACGATGTTCACCCGCGACATCTCCCACGGCAGCCAGTTCATCACCGAGGAGATCCAGCGGCGGATGCAGGTCGATTTCGCCACCGCCGAGGCCTACAAGGTCGGCGCCGAGGCGCCGGGAGGCACCGACGTCGTGCCGCACGAGGCGATCGCCGTGATCCGCCAGTCCCTCGACTCGCTGGCCGGCGAGATCCAGCGCACCCTCGACTTCTACCTCAAGACCGCCGACGTCAAGGTCATCGACCGCCTCTACGTCTCCGGCGGGACCGCCCGCAACGGCGGGCTGCTCGAGGCGGTCCAGGGACGCACCGGCACCCCGGTGGAGCGGTTCGACCCGTTGCGGCGCGTGCACGCCGACGCCCGGCATCTCGACGTCGAGTGGCTGCGCAGCATGGCCCCGCACATCGTCGTCGCCCTCGGCCTCGGCCTGCGCAAGGGTCGCGAGAAGCGCGCCTGAGCCCGACGTCCCCGGGCTGCCCTCCGCCGCAAACTTGGTGCCGCGATCCGGGCGGCGCTACAATGAGGCCGTCGGGCAGGGAGGTGCCCGGACCATGATTCGCATCAATCTGCTTCAGGTGCGGGCGGCCCGTGAGCGAAAGAAGGCCTCGGCCACCACGCAGCTGCTCCTGTTCCTGGTGCTGCTGGTGGCCGAGATCGGCGTGCTGGTCTTCCTGACGCTCCGGGTGTCGGACCAGGTCAAGGCCAAGAACGACGAGATCGAGTCGATCCGCGGAACACTCAACACCAAGCGCAGCCAGATCGCCGACTTCGACGCCAAGAAGACCGAGCTCGCGCAGATCACCGGGAAGAAACAGGTCATCGACGGCCTGCGCGTCGCTCGCACCGGGCCCAAGCACATGCTGGCCGAGGTGATGCGGCTGCTCAGCAAGGGGCGCGGGCCGGCGCTGGACGAGGCGACCGAGGACCTCGTGCGGCAGAAGCCCGAGCAGAACTACCACCGCGAGTGGGACTACCGTCGCCTCTGGTTGCGGTCGTTTGCAGAGAGCGACCGCCAGGTGACGATCGAGGGCACGGCGCTGGACGTGCAGGACATCGGCGAGTTCCAGCGTCGCCTGAACCTCTCGCAGTACTTCGCCGAGGTGCGGTGGGTCAGTTCCCCGGAAGCGAAGACCGGCGCCGGCGAGGAGTCGCGCTACGACTTCACGCTCAAGGCGCGCGCGGTCTACCAGTAGGAGGGGACCGTGGCGAAGAACCTGGGCGCCAGTTTCCAGAAGATCCCCACGACGCAGAAGGTGCTGCTCGGCATCCTGCTGCTCGTCGGCCTCGCCGCCGGCTGGTTCTTCCTCTACTACTCCCCGCAGCTCGACGAGCTGCGGGCCAAGGACGACGAGAAGGCCCAGGTCGAGGCCCAGCTGCGCCAGGCGCTCGAGGACTACCGGGCCTGGGTCCAGGTCAGCCAGGACCTCGAAACCGCCCGCGGCGAGCTCGAGCAGCTGAACAAGCTGCTCCCCGTCGCCCGCGACGTCGAGGGCCTGATGACCGCGCTGAACGCCAAGGCCAAGGACTCCCAGTTGCGGCTGACCAACATCGTTCCCGCCGAGGAGCAGGAGGACGAGTCCGGGATGTACGTCCGCATCCCGATCAAGATCGAGTTCCGCGGCGCGTACCACCAGCTGCTCCAGTTCCTGCACCTCGTCGACACCGGCATCGAGCGGCTGATCAACATCGAGAACATCGATCTCGACGCCGAGAAGACCGAGGAGGGTCCGGTCCAGCTCAAGGGCTCGTTGCTCGCAACCACGTTCATGGCGAAGGAGCCGGACAGTGCACAGGCGCAATGATCGACCGACCGGGACGCCCGTCCTTCGCGGCGGGCTGCCGTCTCGTTTCGCGTGGCTGCTGGCCGCCCTCGCGGTCGCGAACGTCGCCTGTGGCGACGACGAGGCGGGCGGCGGAAGCCCGTCCACCGTCGGCACGACGCCGATCGCCACCCCCGGTTCCGCCGCGGCGGCCACCGAACGCGCCGTCGACCAGGCCACCGGCAAGGCCCCGCTCGAGGTCGCGGAGCCCGGCGGCTCCGGCGCCGCCGGACCTCCCGTCGGTATCAAGCATCCGCCGTTGACCGCCGACGAGTTCGTCGACGCCCCGGAACACCGCGACCCGTTCGCTCCGTTCGTCACGCCCAAGCCCGAGGCCGGCACGCTCCTCGCCACTCCCACGTCGGACCTGCCGGTCACCCCGATCGCCACTCCGCAGAACGTCGTCTTCCCGGATGTCGACATCGAGGAGTTGCAGTGCCGGATGATCCTCGCGCTGCGTGGCGAGAAGCCCCGCGCCTATCTGCTCGGGCCCGACGGCCGGCATGCCTTCATCCGTCAGGGCGACTTCGTCGGTCGCTCGATCCGCAGCGGCGTCAACGAGCCCGAGGTTCACTGGCGCGTTTACGAGGTCCAGGAGGGGGGGGTGTCGTTCGAACTCAGCAACGCCACCGGTGGCGAGGGCGACACCGGCCTGCGTCCCGCCCTGCGGCTCTACACCATGGAAGAGATGCGCAGTTTCGAGAATCTCTTCTCTCTCAGGTAGCCAGAGGTAAGAAATTTGCGACACTGTGGCTCCATGTGGTATAATGTAAGCGAAAGGAGCGGAGTCATGGACGACCACAGCGGGCGAGTTGGGAATGGGTGGCGGAGGTCGTCGATTCTGCGGGCCGCCGCGTGGAGTACCGCGCTGGTCGTACTCGCGTGGACTCCCCAGACGACGGCGCAGAACGGAGGCCGGCGGATGGCGGCGGGTGACGCCGTCGGGGCGTCGACTCCGCAGCGTCGACTGACGCAGGAGGAGCAGCGGCAGCAACGGGCGGAGCAGTGGCGTCGGGAGGGGCGTGCGTCTCCGCCGGCGGCGACGAGCGTGCCCGCGGCTCCGGTGGCGGCGGTGGCGGCTCCGGCACCCGCGGCGAGCGGCGCGTCGGCGATGGTGGCGGTCGAGCCGCCGCAGGTGGAGGACATCCGCTTCCGCGGCGAGGGCGAGCAGCAGCAGGTGGTGGTGGATCTGACGCGCGCGGCGGAGCATCGGCTCGAGCAGCACGGGCCCGGGCGCTGGATCCTCGAACTGCCCGGCGCGGTGATCCCCGACCCGCTGGTGCGGACGCTCGACGTCTCCTCCTTCTCCGGCCTCGTCGACGCGGT
>CAZMRP010000575.1:0-3889 GCA_964568275.1 uncultured Myxococcales bacterium | reverse complement strand
ACGAGGCGGCGGGCGATGAGGCATCGGCCGCCGAACTCGCGCGTCTCGGGGTCGCGGGATACCGCCTCGAGCATGAAGCGGGCGGCGGTGCCCCAGCTCAGGCGGCCGGCGAAGTAGCGGCCGAGGCAGGCCGAGAAGCGGCCGTCGGCGGGGAACTCGCGCCGCAGCATCGTGCACAGCCGGCGGGTCTCCTCCGGGAACTGCGGGGCCAGCGCCTCGACCAGGTCGGAGCCGGCGTCGGGCCGCTCCAGCGGGTCGTCGAGGGCGGCGATCTCGTCCAGCACGTCGCCGAGGTAGGCGGCGGAGTCGCGGTGGGCGGACAGCATGTCGACGGCGGTCTCGGGCCGGCCGATGCGCACGGCGAGCCGCACGATGTTCAGCGTCAGGCCGGAGAAGTAGTACTGGCTGCGGCGCGCGGCGATGAACCAGTCCTGCAGCGACTCGATCGGCACGGCGCGTTCGCCGAGGTCGTGACGCTGGAGCACCAGCCCGACCAGCCGCTTGACCAGGCGGGGCGCGGGGAGGATCTCGGTCACCGCGTCGTACAGCTCGGCCCGGCGTTCGAGCGCCGTGGCCTCGTCCTCCTCGGCGGCGGCCCAGTCGGCGATCTCCACGGCCGTGCGGGCCGCCTCGGCGTCATCCGGGTCGACCAGCACGCGGGCCTCGGCGACGGCCAGCGAATCCTCGGGCCGGCCGAGCCGGCGGGTGACGGGGTCGACCCAGGCCAGGAACTTGCGCAGCGCGGCGGAATCCGGTCGCCCGTCGAGCTCCTCGGGGTCGAACAGCGAGAAGACGTCGTGCAGCGTGCGGCGGACGTCGAGGGCGTCGGCTTCGGCGAGCGCCTGCTGGGCGTGCTCGAGGTGGTAGCGGATCAGCGCCTCGCGTTCGAGGGCCCGCCGGGGGTCGGCCGTTCCCGCGGCGTGAAACGCGAACAGGTGTGCCTCGAGGTCCTCCTCGGTGATCCGCAGCTCCGCGCCCGCGGCCGAGGGCGGAGGCGGGAGGGTCAGGGCGACCAGCGGGTCGGCCGGCGGCGTGGGGCAGCCGGCGAGGACGGCCGAGGCGCCGAGGAGCGCCAGGAGCGTGGCGACGGGATGGGTGGGTCGTGTCATCGTTGCGCAGCATAGCGCGGGCGGGGGAGACGAGAAAGCCGAGAAGATCGAAGGAGCTGCGGGGGTGCTGGCGGGGCGCCTTGCGCGGGTTGGGGGTGGGGGCTACAGTCCCGGCGGTGCCGGAAGGCAGTGCCGGAGGCGAAAGGTGGCGGCCATGAAGAACTGGATCTGGGTCGTGGGGGCGCTCGGGCTGGCCGCGTGCGGCGGTCGGACGGTGAACGAGGACGACCCGTGCGTCGGGCCGTTCTGCGGCGAGCTGCCGGACGGCGGCACGCCGTGCACCGCGTCGGCCTGCGGCGACTCGTGCCGGGCCTTGGGCTACGTCGGCGGGGTCTGTTCGGCCGGGCTGTGCACGTGCACGGGCGCGGCAGACGCGGACGCGGACGCCGACGCGGATGCGGACGCCGATGCGGATGCGGACGCGGACGACGGCGAGACCGGGCCGCTGTGTCCGGCGGGGCTGTCGTGGTGCGTGGACCGCTGCGTGGATGTGCGGGTCGACCCGGAGAACTGCGGGGCCTGCGGGACGCTCTGCGCGGAGGACGAGGTGTGCGGGGACTTCGCCTGCCGCTTCACCTGTCCGGACGGGACCACGAACTGCTCGCGGGCCTGCGTCGACACGCAGCACGACCCGCGCAACTGCGGCGCGTGCGGGTCGATGTGCCGGGACACCGAGTACTGCCAGGACGGGGTGTGCGTCGACGTCTGCCCGCGCGAGATGATGCGCTGCGGCGATGTGTGCGTCGACGCGGACGTCGACCCGTACAACTGCGGCGCCTGCGGCACGGTGTGTGCGACCGACCTGGTGTGCGCGGAGGGGCTGTGCCTGTTGTCGTGCCCGACCGGGACGACCAACTGTTCCCGCTCGTGCGTCGACGTCGACAACGATCCGGCCAACTGCGGCGAGTGCGGACTGGCCTGCGGAGTGGGAGACGCGTGTCGCGGCGGGCGCTGCATCCCGGTGCGCGACCTGACGGACAGCGACGGCGACACGATCGCCGACCTGGACGAGGGGGTCGGGACGGGGGTCGATACCGACGGCGACACGGTTCCCGACTACCTCGATCTCGACAGCGACGGCGACGGCATCCCCGACGCGCTCGACGCGGGCGATTCGGACGTGGGCACCACGCCCGTCGACTCGGACCGCGACGGGGTGCCGGACTTCCGCGACCTCGACAGCGACAACGACGGGGTGTCGGACCACGACGAATACCTCCGCGGGTGCATTGACTGGACGGAGCCGGACACCGACCGGGACGGGCAGAGCGACCTGGCGGAGCTGACGGCGGGGACGAACCCGTGCGACGCGGGCAGCCGCATCCCGGAGTTCTTCTTCATCCTGCCGTTCCACGACCCGGGCGGCGACTCGGCCGGGGTGCTGACCTTCGACACCAACATCCGCAAGGCGGACGTGCACCTGTCGGTGGACACCACCGGTTCGTTCAGCGGCGAGATCAACAACATCCAGTCGGCGCTGACCACGACGATCGTGCCGGGCATCCGGCGCGAGATCACCGACAGCGCGTTCGGCGTGAACCGCTTCGAGGACTTCCCGGTCAGTCCGTTCGGGCAGCTCTCGTGCACGCCCGGCGTGGACGACGCGCCGTTCCGGCTGCACCAGCAGGTGACGACCGACGTGACCCGGGTGCAGCGCGGGGTGGATGCGCTGGACAGCCCGCTGGGCTGCGGCGCGGACCTGCCGGAGTCGGACTGGGAGGCCCTGTACCAGATCGCCGCCGGGACCGGGATCACCTGGTCGGTGCGCGACCCGTGGAGCGGCCGGATGATCACCGGCTCGGTGCCGGCCTTCGTCGCCGACCCGGCGACGCCCGGCGGGGGGACGCTGGGGGGTGTCGGCTTCCGCGACGGGGCGTTCCCGATCGTGATCCACATCACGGACGCGGAGTTCCACGACCCGGAGGCGCGCAGCCCCATGGACGGCTACATCGCCGCGGGCATCACGAACGCGCACACCCGGGCGCAGACGCTGGCGGCGCTCGCCGAGCGGCGCGTGCGCGTGATGGGGGTGTCGACCGAGGCGGACGCGCGGGCCGACCTGGAGGACGTGGCGATCCAGACCGGGGCCTACGTGCCGCCCACCGGCGGGTCGTGCCCGATGGGGATCGGCGGCGCGGCGCGCTCGCCGGTGACCATCGGCAGCGAGCCGATGTGCCCGCTGGTCTACGACGCCCGGGACGACGGCTCGGGGCTGGCGACGACGATCGTCACCGGCGTGACGACGCTGGCCGGCGCGATCCGGCTCAGCTCGGTCAGCGCCCGTGTGCGGGACGACCCGCACGGGTTCTTCCAGTACGCCGTGCCGCAATCGGCGACCCCGCCGGCCGGCGCCGCGATGCCGACCGTCTCGGACACCGACGGCGACGGCTACTTCGACACCTTCCTCAACCTGACGCCCGGCACGATCGTGCGGTTCCTGATCATCCTGCGCAACGACGCCGTGGCCTCGACCGTGTCCGATCAGGTGTTCACGATCTACATCCAGGTGATCGGCGACGGGATCACGGTGCTGGACGAGAAGCCGGTCGTGATCATCGTCCCGCGCATCGGCTCGACGCTGAAGGCCGGCCGCCTGGCCGACTCCTAGCGCAACCCGCCGACCGCCCCGTTCAGCGCCGGCGCCGGGTGCGCCGGACGAGCCAGCCTGCCGCGAGCAGCAGGGGCAGGCCGAAGGCGGTGCGGGCGGGTCCGGGCGCTCGGCAGCCGCAGCCGTCGCCCTCGTCGTCGATCGGCACCAGCGTGTCCGGGCGGGCGTCGGT
>CAZMRP010000574.1:0-3889 GCA_964568275.1 uncultured Myxococcales bacterium | reverse complement strand
GATCGAAATGATCCAGCTTTCCCGGCCGCCTCAGGCCGCTATCCGAACACCGATGGAGCGCCGTCGGTCGTCCTCGAACAGCGCTCCGGTCCGTCGTCGAGCGGCGCCCGGCCTGCCCGCGGACGGCCTCGATCCGATCCTCGAGGCGGCGGCCGAGCTGTTCGAGGCGCGGGGGTACGACGAGACCACGATTGCCGAGGTGGCCGAGCGGGCCGGCGTCGGTCGGCAGCCGGTTCATGCGCGCTACGGCGGGAAGCCGGGCCTGCTGGGGGCGCTCGTGGTCGAGTTCTGCGGCGGCTTCGTGCGGCACGTGTTGCGGTCGGGCGCAGACACCGATTCCGGGAGTCGTCTCCAGGACCACCCGACGGGACTGGCGCAGCTCGCCGCGGCGATGCGTGACTACGCGGCACTCCGTGGTCCGCTGGCGCGGGTCGCGTTGTCGGCGCGCGACCTGCCGTGGCTCGCGCGGGCAACGGCGCCCGCACGTCGCGAACTCGAGCAGCTGCTGGCGTTCCAGTTCGGGAGCGCCCGGCCCTCGCACGAGGTCCTGTGCCTGGCCACCGAACTCCTCGCGTGTGTGGCGCGGTCCGCGGACCGGCGCGCGCCGCGGGTCATCGGCGAGCCGAGCGCGGGGCACACGGCAGCGCTGCTGCAGGAGCTGGCATCGGCGCCGGCGCCGGCGGCGCAGCAGGAGACCGGATGACGGGACCTGCTCCCACCCGGGCCGACCCGCCGAGGCGTCCGCACGGCGTTCGATTGAACCGGACACCCAGTCCGACCGATGAGTCGGAGCGTCTGCCGCCGGCCGACAGCCGTCGCCCTCCGGGAGACATCGTGTCCGCTTCCGCCGTCACGGTGTCGCCCGGAACGGTCGCCGTGTCGCCGAAAACGGTCGCCGTGTCGCCGAAAACGGTCGCCGTGTCGGCCAGAACGGGCCCCGTGTCGTCTCTTGCCGCGGGATCATCGTCCTCACGCGCACGACGTGAATGCGCGGCGGCGCGGCGGGCGCGCCGCTTTGCCCGGTGGGGCGAAGGGAGGACGATGATTGGCACGACTTGGCGGCGAGGAGCGAGGGTGGTTCGACGGGCGACGTGGGCGATCGGGTTGCTGGTCGTGCTCCAGTCCGCGAGAGCGCAGGCTGCGCCGTGGTGCGTCTTCGACGTCGACTGCAACTCGACGCTCTGCAAGATCAACTGCAGCACCGAGATGAAGTACCTGGTCTTCGGTCACGTGGTTGCCGAAACCGCGATCGGCAGCGGCGTCTGGCTCGACAAGGGTTGGGGTGTCTGCCTCTTCAAGCGTGCCCTCGCCACGTGTCGAGTCGACAATGCTACCACCTTCGTCGACTACAGGGCGACCACACTTCCGGCCCAAGTCTGGTATGTCTCCCTGAATAGTGGCGACGATGCGACCGGAGGAAACGACGTGATTCGATTGGCGAACGGCACCGCAGGCGACCCGGAGTGGTGCTACTCCCTCGACTACGGCCGTCCGCGCGTCTACATCTACCGCGACATCCCGTCCGGCTCGCGGTACATCTTCGACGGGGACGGCGGCTGCGACCTGATCAGCCTGACGGACGGTTTCTCCGCGGTCCGCACCGAAGACCCGGGGCACACCCCTCCCTGCGCCGCACTACCCAACGTGGCATGGGGCGGGCCCGGCGCTGACGGCATCTACGGCAGCTACTGTTCGGACATCCTCCTCGCAGAAGAGGGTGACGACTCGCCGATCTGGGGCGGCGGGGGCGGCGATTGGATCTTCGCCGGTCCCGGGGACGACGGAACGACGCAAGGCGGAACGGGAAACGACTACATCTATGGCGGCGCGGGAACCGACTGGATCTGGGGCGGCCCCGGCTGCGACTACTTGTACGGGGACGACCCGGGTGGCGGAAGCTCCCCGGATGACCACTGCGACTGCGGCGCGAACGGCGGATATGGTGATGCAGCTTGTGAGGTCCCCTCTGGGTGCGGCAGCTGCACCTAGGGTCCGACCCGCAACGCCGCGTGGCGAACACGAGCGGCTGCAGGGATCCCACGGTGGCAACGCTGCGTACAGACGGGAGGAGGAGACGCCGATGATTGGCAAGCTTGACCGCTCGGGAGTTGTCCGGCGCCTCGGCGTGCTTTCGTGGTTCCTGGCCGTCGTGGCCTGTGACTGCGGCGGCACTTCGTCCGGAAATGGCGACGAGGTCGCCGACGGGACGGACGGTGGGATGGACGGCACCGCAGACGCGGCTGCCGAGGACGACGGATCGGAGGATGCCTCCGACGCGTTCGACCTGGAGATCCTGGGCGACGGGTTCGTTCTCGACAGCTCCGGCTGGGACGGGTCCGAGTACGTCGTCCTGCCGCCGATGTCCGGATGCGGCGACGGCGTGCTCGACCCGGGTGAGGAGTGCGACGACAACAACCGGCTCGACGGCGACGGGTGCGACTGGCTCTGCCGTGCCGGCGACGGGGAGCCAACGCCAAGTCCCGATCCAACCACGCCGGACTACGTGCCAACCGGCGATGCCATCGCACTCGCGATCGCCGATCCCAGTCCGGGTCTCCATGATCGGATCACTCTGGTCTGGACCGGAGCGGAATACGCGACCGCCTTCTGGCAGATGCTCGATTCGGAGACCGGCCTGGGCCTTGTTCGGATGTGGCGCTTCGACGCCCGGGGCCGCCGGCTCGACGCGGAGTGGCGCTTGCCGGTCGTAACGAACCACACCGGTCTGGAAGTGGTCTGGACCGGGTCCGGCTTCGGCCTGTTCTTCGCCGAGATGGCGACCGGGTTGTGGTACCTGCGTCTCGACGCCCAGGGGAAGCCGATGGGCGATCCGACGCTGGTCGAGGCCGACCCGCGTGCCCGTGCTCCGGCGGCGGACTGGATCCCGGACGTCGGATTCGTCGTGGCCTGGCTCTGCGAGACCAGCGCCGCCGGCATGGGTGGCTGCGATCCGGCCCATCCGCCCGATCTGGTGCGGGCACGGCTCGTGACCGTCGATGGCCGGCTGCCGGGGCCCGTGGTGACGGTGGATGAGCGGGCCGAGGGGCCGCCGGACGTCGCCGTCGGCTCCGACGGAGTCGGGTTGGTGTTCCCGCTACGTCACGCTTCCGACGTGCCGCCCATTTGCGCGGTTCGTTTCGTGCGGCTCGAACGGGACCTTCGGTCCCCGGTGCATTCCGGCGTGCTGGGTCAGTTCAAGTTCGGCGATGTGAAATGGCTTTCCGGGGAGTCACGGTGGGTGACCGCGTGGTCGATCTCCGATGATCTGCCGGACGTTGCCGTTCCCGAGGTGCGGATCGCGTTCTTCGAGTCCGACGGCACGCTCGCCGGTCCGCCGGTCCGCAACGTTGTCACGGAGCCCCACTTCTTCGACGGACCGATGCGGCTGGCCGCCGGCGACCGCGGCCTGCTGCTGCTTGCGGCCTGGGATTCGGTGGAGCGCCTCTCCTACTTCCGGGCCGACCGTCGTGGAGTGTTGACGAGCGCGGCGCGCGACGTGGTTCCCGCCGCCAGCGAGATCCGTTCTTTTCGAAGCTACGACGTGACGTGGTCCGAGGACGGTTTCGCGGTGCTGTTCAACGCCATCGACTGGACGGTTCCCGACGGGGAGGGCCTGTTTCTCCAGCACTTCGCGCGGGCCGAGTAGGGCCGAGGCAGGACGCCTACCGGACGTCGACCACCCGGGCCTGGATCGCGAGCGGTCGCGGCGGCACGAGCAGGTGGCCGACCCGGGTGAGGAAGAAGTCCCTGACGGTCGGCCAGTCGTGCGGCCCCTCGCCGGGCAACGGCGCCTCCGCCTCCGCGTCGTCGAAGTGCGTCAACGCGCGCAAGAGCAGCGGCTCGCTCACCCGCTGCCCGAAGACCTCGCGCATCGCCGCCAGGCACGAGG
>CAZMRP010000573.1:0-3902 GCA_964568275.1 uncultured Myxococcales bacterium | reverse complement strand
GGTCCCCCGGCGTCCGCCGCCGCCGGCGCGCGAGCGCTGCCGTCGGACCCGCCGCGCCCGGCCAGCAGCAGCGCCAGCAGGATCGCCACCACTCCGACGCCGCCGCCGGCCAACCCGATCCACAGCCCCGTGCGGCGCGGCGCCGCCGGGACCAGCTCGACGACCTCCTCGTCGCCCACCGGACCGGTCGCCGACGGGGACGGCGTCCGGTCACGGGTCGGCTGTGCGACCGTCCGCCGCACGCCCGTCGCCGGACCGCTCAGCCGGAAGCGCCCCGTCGCGTCGTCGCTCCAGCCGAAGCGCGCCGCGATGTCGTCCAGCGTCCGGGCGACCGAGTCCATGTCCGGCGGACGCTCGGCGCGGTTCTTGGCCATCATCGAGCCGACGAAGTCCGACAGCTCCTGCGGACAATCGGACAGCAGATCGATCAGTCGCCGCGGATCCTGGATCAGGTTGAGGTGGATGTACTCCAGCTCCGACCCCTCGTTCGGGATCGGCGGCTCGCCGGCCAGCATCTCGAACAGGATCACGCCGAGGGCGAAGATATCGACGCCCGAGTCGAGCGCCTGCTGCTTGATCTGCTCGGGGGGCATGTAGCGCGGCGTGCCGACGAACGAGTTGGTGGCGGTGCCGCGCGTGGTGCTGATGCGGGCGATGCCGAAGTCGAGGATCTTGACCAGCCCGGTGCCCTCCTGGAGCCGCAGGTTCTCGGGCTTGAGGTCGCGGTGGATGATCCCCTTGCCATGCGCCTCGGCCATCCCCTCGGCGACCTGCGCGGCGAGCTTGAGCGCGCGGGCGGGGGGCAGGCGCTTCTCGCGCTGCAGCACCTCCTCCAACCCGTCGCCCTCGATGAACTCCTGGACCATGAACGGCGCGCCGTCGTTGTCGTAGCCCAGGTCGAAGACCCGCACGATGTGCGGGTTGATCAGCTCCCGCGCCGTCTTGACCTCGTTGAGGAACCGCTTGGTGACGCTCGGATCCTGGGCGTGCTCGCGATGCAGGAACTTCAGGATGACGCGGCCCATCTCGATCCCGCCGTGCACCTGCATCGCCAGGAACACGGTGCCGAACCCGCCGGCCGAGAGCCGCTTGTCGACCCGGTACTTGCCGTGAACGACCCGGCCGATCTGTTCGTCGACCGGCCACCCCGGCGGGGGCCGCTGCAACCCGCAGACGCCGCACATCGGCTCGTCGGCCGTGATGTGAGACCGGCACCCCGGGCAGAAGATCGCGCCCACTACACCCCGCCTCGCGCCGCATGCCCGCCGGCACCGCGCGCGTCGCCGTCAGTATAGCATCGCCGCCCATCTTTCCAACTTTGTTTGCCCTTCCCCGCGCGGCGCGGCTATCATCGCGTTCGGGGAAGGGAGTCGGGAGGACGTCGCCATGCCCGTGGAACGCGTCGTGATCCTCGGTTCGGGACCCGCCGGTCTCACCGCCGCCGTCTACAACGCCCGCTCCGGGCTGAACCCGGTGGTGATCGATGGGCTGCAGCCCGGCGGGCAGCTCACCACGACCTTCGAGGTCGAGAACTTCCCCGGCTTCCCCGAGGGGATCCAGGGGCCCGAGCTGATGGACCGGATGCGGCGGCAGGCCGAGCGCTTCGGCACCCGGTTCCTGCTGGAAGAGGTGGTGGGCGTCGACCTGCGGACGCGGCCGTTCACCATCCGCACCTCCGGACCGACGTTCCAGGCCGCCGCGGTGATCGTCGCCACCGGCGCCCAGGCCCGCCGCCTGGGCCTGGCGAGCGAGAGCGCGCTGTGGGGCAAGGGGGTCTCGGCCTGCGCCACCTGCGACGCGTTCTTCTTCCGCGGCAAGGACGTGCTGGTCGTCGGCGGCGGCGAGGCGGCGCTCGAGGAGGCGAGCTACCTGGCCCGCACGTCGAAGTCGGTGCGAATCATCCACCGGCGCGACCAGTTCCGGGCCAGCGAGTACCTGAGCACCCGCGCGCTGGCCACGCCGAACATCTCGCCGATCTGGAACGCCGTCGTCGAGGAGTTCCTCGACCCGGCCGCCGGCCGCTTCACCGGGGCCCGGCTGCGCGACGTCAAGACCGGCGCCGAACGCGTCGTCGAGGCGGAGGGCGCGTTCGTCGCCATCGGCCACTCGCCCGCCACCGAGATCTTCGCGGGGCAGCTCGAGCGCGATGCGGCCGGCTACCTGGTGACGACGCCGGGGACGCCGCGCACCAACGTCCCCGGCGTGTTCGCCGCGGGCGACGTCGCCGACCCGCACTACCGGCAGGCGGTGAGCGCCGCGGGCATGGGCTGCCAGGCCGCCCTCGAGCTCGAGCGGTACCTGGCGACGGAAGGGGCGTGATGGAACTCCAGGAGTGCAACGAGCAGACGCTGTCCCAGGAGCTGCGCAAGGTCGGGTTGTTCCGCAACCTCGGCGACGCCCAGGTCGCCAAGCTGTGCCGGATCGCCCGCGTCGAGAAGTACCGGCAGGGGGAGTTCCTGTTCCACCACGGCGACCCCAGCGACCGGATCTACGTCGTGCTCGACGGCAAGGTCCGCATCGGCCGCACGATCGAAGGGTTGGGCGAGGAGGCGCTGGCGATCCTCGGCCCCGGCGCCTACTTCGGCGAGCTGTCGATCGTCGACGACGGCGAGCGCAGCGCCGACGCCATCGCCCACGAGACCTGCGCCCTGCTGGTGATCGACCGCGCCGCGCTCGAGGACGTGATGCTGCTGGACAAGACGCTGGGCTACGAGCTGCTGTGGAACATCGCCCGCACGCTCGCCGCCCGCCTCCGCGAGACCAACGACAAGATCATCCTGCTGTCGGGCTGTTCCCGGTTCGGTTGAGCGCCGCCGCTTCCTCGAGCAGCCGCTCGGCGGCTTCCGCCCGTCGCGTCCGCCGGGCCCGCTCCGCCAGCACGACGCCGCACAGCGTCTCCACCGCCCGCTCGAGCTCGTCGTTGACCACCAGGTAGTCGAACTGCGGGTAGGCCTCGATCTCGCGCAGCGCGTTGCGGAACCGCAGCTCGAGCGACTCCGGGGTCTCGGTGCCGCGCTGCCGCAGCCGCGCCCGCAGCACGGCCAGCGACGGCGGCAGGATGAACACCGCCGTCGCATTGGGATACTGCGCGCGGATCTGCGCGGCGCCCTGGTAGTCCACGTCGAGCAGGATCATCCGGCCCTCGCCCAGCGCCGCGCGCAGCTCCGCGTGGGACGTCCCGTACCGGTTGCCGTGGACCCAGGCCCACTCCGCGAACTCCCCGGCGCCGACCATCCGCTCGAACGTCGGCGCGTCCACGAAGTGGTAGTCCCGCCCGTCCACCTCCTGCGGGCGGCGCGGCCGCGTGGTATGGGAGACCGAGAACCGCAGCTCCGCGAACCGCTCCATCAGCTTGCGGCACAGCGTCGTCTTCCCGGCGCCCGAGGGCGAGCAGACGATGAACAGCTGCCCGATCGCGCCCACGCACCCCTCCCGGCCGCGGCGGCGGCCTCACTCCACGTTCTGCAGCTGCTCGCGCAGCTGCTCGGCCAACGCCCGCAGCCCGGACACCTGCTGCGAGACCGAGGCGTCCTGCGCCTTGGCGGCCAGCGTTCCCGCCTCGCGCAGCACCTCCAGCGCCAGGAACTCGCCCCGCCGGCCCACGGCCCCCTCCGCCGCCAGCGTCTCGCGCAGGTTCCCGACATGGCACGCCAGCCGATCCGCCTCTTCGCTGACATCCGAGCGGTCGAGCAGCAGGGCCAGATCCTGCCGCACCCGCTCCTCGTCGATCGGCCGCAGGCCCGCCGCCTGCGCCAGCAGCGCCATCCGCTCCCGCAGGCGCCCGGGCAGCGCCTCCCGCAGCCGCACGGTGGTCCGGCGCAGCTCGCCCACGTGCTCCTCGAGGCGGTCGAGCACCTCCTCCAGACGCTGCCGCAGCACCGCCCCCTCGGCCAGTCGCATCC
>CAZMRP010000572.1:0-3912 GCA_964568275.1 uncultured Myxococcales bacterium | reverse complement strand
CAGACCGTTCGTCCCGTGCTCGCCCGCGCCGCCCTGCCCCGCGCGAATCGTGGTTCGGCGCAGCTCCAGCGCCGGCCCCGGCGAACGGACCCAGGCGCCGAAGGCCGGCCGACCCGCCGCCGGAGCGTCCGCTCCGCGAACCTGCAGCCCCGAAACCACCGTCCGCGTCGCCCCGGCCCCCTCGAGCACCAGCGCCGCGCCGCCGGGCGCCGACGTCGCATCGGCGGCAATCACCACGGTCAGGAACGCCTCCGGCGCCAGCCCGAGGAAGTCGTTGCGGTAGCCGCCGTGGACGCGGACCCCGTCCGGCACGCGCAGCACCTCGACGTAGGTTCCCGCCGCGACGAACACGTCCGCCAGCGGCGCCGCGGTCGACAGCGACTCCGCGGCGCGACGCACCCCTTCGCCGATCGACCGCAGCGGGTAGAACGGCGAACCGGGGTTCGTATCGCTGCCGTCGGGCGCCACGTACAGCGAACGCACCACCACGCCGTCGGCGCCGTCACAGTTCACGTCCAGCGCCTCGCCGTAGCTGTCGAACGGGCCCGCCACGTCGTCCACGACGCTCACCGTGCACTCGCAGCCGTTGGCGATGTCGAGGTCGGCGTCCAGGCGATCGCCGACCTGCACGCCGTCGACCTCGTCGGCGCACAGGATGCGGCAGCGCGGCGCGTACGGGTCGCCGCCGCAGGTCAGCTCCATCCCGGGCAGGCTGGTCGCGGTACAGTCGACGCCGCAGGCCCCGCAGTTGCGGACGTCGACCGAGTAGACCCCGCGCGCGTCGACGTACGGGTCGTCGACCACGCCGTTGCAGTCGTTGTCGACCTCGTCGCAGATCTCGTCGGACCCGACGCACTCCGACAGCACGCCGTCCCGGCACTCGGCGTAGCCCAGGCAGCTCTCGCCCTCGGGCGTCGGCAGGTCGCACGACATCGCGAAGAAATCGCCCGGCGCGCAGCTGCACGACCCGCCGGCCGGCAGGCACAGCCCGTCTTCGCAGACGTAGCCCTCCGGACAACCCCGGCCGTCCGGCGCGGCCGCCCCGCAGCTCGCCGTGCACCGCAGCTCGCCGGCGAGCTCCCGGCACGCCCCGCCGAACACGTTGCAGTCGCCGTCGTCGGCACAGGAGCGGCAGAGCAGCGGCCCCAGCGGCACGCAGTGCGAGCGGTCGGCCGTCGGCGTGTAGCCTTCCGCGCAGAGCGTCACGCGGCAGGCCCACACCCGCTCCCGGACCTCCTCGCACGCCGTCGTCGCCGCGTTCGCCACCGCCCCTGCGCACGAGTTGCCGCACCGGCCGCAATGCTCGTACAGGCCGTAGGTGCCGTCGTCCGGGTCGCGGAAGCCGTTGTCGACCAGGCCGTCCAGGTCGTTGTCCAGCCCGTCGCACGTCTCCGGCTCCGGCAACGGCACCTCGGGCCCCGGCGCGTCCTCGGTCCACGGCTCGGTCTTCCCGCCGCACCCCCACGCCCCCGCAAGCGTCAGCCCGAGCAGCAGCCCGACACGGGACGGGACGGTTCGAGAAACACGCACGGCCTCAGGATAGCGGCTCGCGGGTCGACGCGCCAGCGCCTCCGCTTGGCGCCGCTCTCAGTCGGCGCCGGCGTCCTGGAACGCGTAGATCACGCCCACCGACGGCCGATAGTCGCCTTCCCCCTGGCGTGGACTCTCGCCGAACGCCAGGCCCCGTACCACGGCGAGCGCGCAGGCGGCGAAGGTGTCGTTGCGCGAGGGATTCGACAGCACCTCCACCTGGCACACCTCGCCCGTAGGAACGATCGTGAACCGCAGCGCAATCCCGGCCGACGGATCGGCCCCCTCGCGGATCGCCGCGTCGCGGCAGTAGCGGAACCGCGGCTTGCGGGCCTCGAGCGCCTCGCGGACCGCCTGCCGCGTCCGCCCCCCCATCGCGCTCGGACCGGTGCTCCGCAGGTCGATCGTGTCGCTCGGGGCGCCCCGCTCCGCCTCCGCCCGGCACGCCGCCGAGACCGGCGGCGGACCGACCTCCTCCTCCGGCTCGGGGACCGCCGCCTCCGGCGGCGGCGCCGCGGGCCCGCAGGCCCAGGCTCCCGGAAACAGCACGCCTGCCGCCGCGCACCACGCCGCAGCACCCATCGCTCGCCAGGTCGTCGCCATCGGTCTCCACCCCTTTCGTCCCACGAAGCCTAGCATCGACCGGACGCCGCGCGCAGTTTCCGTTGGTCAACGGATCGTTGACGGCCGGCCGCTCCCCGTGGCCATCATCGCCCCGTGCGAAGCCGCTCCGCCCCGACCCGCTGGGCCTTCCTCGCCGCCGGCGCCTGCCTGTGGCTGGCCGCCCTCGTGTCCGTCGTCGTCTGGGCCTCCGCCCGCAGCGGCTCCGCCGGCCCCGTCGGCCGAACCCTGGCCTTCGCCGGGTCCGAGCCGCGCACCGTCTCCGCCGAGCTGTCCGGCGGCCGCCTGTCCATCGGCGTCCGCGTGATGCGCTTCGACGGCGGGAGGCTCCGTGCCTGCGGCGAGGTGGTCGGTCTCGCGGGCCCGGTGGGCGGCGCCACCATCACCCTCGCCCTCTACCCCGACGCCGGCCTCCCCGACCCCCTCCCGCCCGGCACCCGGCTCGTGCTGTTCGACGAGCGCGGCACGCTGGAATGGGCCTTCGCGCGCGTGCTGTCGGAGGACCGCCGCGGCCGGCTCGTAGCCGAGCTGCGGGCGATGGTCACCGAGCGCGAAGGGTGGCTGCGCGAGGTGTTCGGCCCGGTGCTCGCGGAGTTCGCGCGCGGCGTGGTCGGCGACGTCACCGCCGAGCTGTCCGGCTTCATCCGCACCAACGAGGACCGGCTCCGCGAGGTCGGCGAGGGCGTGCTGGAGCGCGCGCGGACGCGCTGGGAGCCGCTGCTGCGGGAGCTGCTCTGGCCGCGAATCGTGGCCCGCCTCCGGCCGCTGGCCGAGAAGCTCGGCCACGAGCTGTGGACCGAGCTGCCGTGGGGCGAGATCGCCTCCAACGCCGCCGAGTCCCTCGCCGGGACCGTCGCCAACCTGGTGCTCCCGGAGCGCTTCCAGCTGTCCACCGACCAGATCGTCCGCTGGCGCGACGGCTACCTCGAACGCACGGCGATCCCGAAGCTCGAGGCGTACCTGCCCGCGGCGCTGGCCGCCGTCGGCGAGGCGGTGAGCGAGACGGTGCGGGACGACCGCGTCCAACAGGCGCTGCACGACACGCTGTTCCAGGACGGGCTCGGCAACCCGCAGGTGATGGGGCTGATCGCCGAGGCCTTCTCCGCCGCCGTGCCGGCCAATCCGCGCCTGCGCGACCGCCTCGCGGCGCTGCTCGACGACCCGCGCATCCGACGCGCCCTGTTCGACCTCGCCGAACAGCTCGAGCCGCGCGTGCTGGCCCTGACCAGGATGTTCCTGCTCGACGAAGAGGGCCGCACGCTCCACCCGGAGCTGGCGATGCTGGCCCGCGTGCGCCTGATCGGCTCCGAGGGCGCGTGGATCCTGCTCGAGCTGCCCCCGGCCGCCGGCGACGAGCCGACGCACGGTCCCGCGTTGCGCTCCGCCCCACCGACCCGCCTGCGCATCGAGCCGTACGCGGGCTCGCGCGCCGAGGTCTGGGAACGTCCGTTGCCGGGAGCGCGGCCGTGACGACGACGCCCGACCCGTGCCTGCAGCTCGAGCGCTTCACGGTGCGCGCCGGCGAGCGCGTGCTGCTGGAGGACGCGTCGCTCGAGGTGTCCCGTGGCGAGGTGCTGCTGCTCGTCGGCGGCAGCGGCGCGGGGAAGACCGCCTTCCTGCGCACCGTGGCCGGCCTGGCCGGCGACGACCCGCGCGGCGTGCACGGCGAGGGCGTCGTGCGGATCGACGGCGTCGAGGCGCGCGGGCCGGGACGCCGCGGCCTGATCGGCGTCGTGTTCCAGAACTACGCGCTGCTCGACG
>CAZMRP010000571.1:0-3912 GCA_964568275.1 uncultured Myxococcales bacterium | reverse complement strand
ATCTACTCCGACCGAACCCGGGCGCCGTCCTCCGATCAAGCGCGGGCGCCAACAGTGCAGACGCTGGACCTGTCGGCGATCTTGGATGTGCATCTGCAGAAGGACGTTCGCGGGCGCGAGGGGTACGACCCACGGATGATGGTGGGGCTGCTGACGTACGCCTACTGCGTGGGCATGCCGTCGTCGCGGAAGATAGAGAAGGCGACGTACGAGGACGTGGCGTTCCGCGTGCTGACCGGCAACCAGCAGCCGGATCACACCAGCATCGCGCTGTTTCGGAAGGAGCACTTGGCGGCGCTGGCGGCGTTGTTCATGCAGGTGCTGCGGCTGTGCCAGAAGGCCGGTCTGGTGAAGCTGGGGCATGTGGCGCTGGACGGGACGAAGGTGAAGGCCAACGCGTCGAAGCACAAGGCGATGAGCTACGCGCGGATGAACGAGACGGAGAAGAAGCTGCAGGACGAGGTGAACCGCTTGCTGGCCGAGGCGGAGCGGGTCGACGCGGCCGAGGACGCCCAGTACGGCAAGGGGCAGCGTGGGGATGAACTGCCGGCGGAGTTGGCGCGGCGAGAGAGCCGGCTGAAGAAGATCCGCGAGGCCAAGGCGGCACTGGAAGCGGAGGCGCGAACGGAGGCGGAGGCGAAGGCGCGAGAGGCCGAGGAGAAGTTGGCAGAGCGAGCGCGCCAGGAGACGGAGACCGGGAAGAAGATGGGAGGCCGGCCCCCGTCGGTGCCCGATGCGGAGCAGGCCCGGCCGAAGGACAAGGCGCAGCGGAACTTCACCGACCCCGACTCGCGCATCATGGTGGATGGAGCGACGAAGGCCTTCACCCAGGCGTTCAACGTGGAGATCGCGGTGGACGGCGCCGCGCAGATCATCGTGGCCCTGGACGTGACACAGCGAGCCAACGACAAGCGCGAACTGCTGCCGATGGCCGAGCAGGTCCGGGAGAATGTGGGCCGGCTGCCGGACAACCTGTCGGCCGATTCGGGCTTCTTCAGCGCCGAGGCGGTCACCGATCCCCGCATGGCCGGCACGAACCTGTTGATTCCGCCCGACCGGCAGAAGCATGGCGGCGACTCGTCAACGGAACGCGCGGGGCGATCCGCGGATCCCCCGACCGTGACGGCATCCGTCGCCGACCAGATGCGCGACAAACTCCGCAATGAGGCTGGACGTCAGCTCTACAAGCAGCGCAAGGCGATCGTGGAGCCGGTGTTCGGCCAGATCAAGGAGGCACGCGGCTTCCGCCGATTCTTGCTCCGCGGTCTGCAGAACGTCCGCTGCGAGTTCGACCTGGTCGCGCTCACCCACAACCTGCTCAAGTTGTTCCGCAGCGGCTGGTCGCCACGGACCGCGGCGGCTACCGCCCCGGCCAGCCTCACGTAGGACGCGAATCGCTGTGCTTCCGGTGCCCGGCCCCGGGCCGGTCCGACCGCTGCGCGCCCTCCTGGAGCCAGCACCAGCAGGAACAATGCCCGTGATCCGCGCCGAACACGCGCCGCCGCCGTCTCGGGTCCCCCGGCGCCGGCGAAGATACTTGGACCATCAACTCGCCGCTGGCGCTTTGCCCGACAGGCTCCTAGTGCCGGACTGCGCGGGTCGGTTCGGATGTGAACCCGGCCCTCGCCGTGGACCGGCCGGCCGAGGTCAGGGAGTGGGGTCGACGTAGATCCCGGTGATCTCGCAGGACACGGCGGTGAACACGAGGCCGACCGAGATCGCATCGAGGTTGTCGGAATACTCCATGCAGTAGTAGGCATCGCCTCGGGTCGCGTCGGACTCGCAGCCCTGGCCCGGCGCGCAATCCTCCTGCGCCGTGGAGACGTCGCAAGGATCGTCGGTGAAGCCCTCGGTAATCACGTCCATGTCGGCCTGTCCGGTCAGGATCCCCTGGATCGTGGTCGCATCGATCCCGCTCCCGCCCAGGTCGAGTTGGGTCAGGGCATGGGCCAAATCGCCGAGCATGATGTACCCCCCAAGGAGGCCGTTGCGGATCCGCCCGTTCAGAGCCGGGTCTCCGGTAGGCGCAGTCTCGATGTCCCAGACGATCCGCGTGCCGTTCATCTCCAGATGGAGCGTGGCGTCATCCTGCACGTTCAGGTCCAGGCTGAACAGCGCGGGACCGGCCTCGAAGTCCCCCCGCTGCATGCTCCCGTCCGCGGTCGTCGTGTCGTTGAGGATTCCCTCCGGGAACTGGATCAACGACGTGTCCTCGTCGGCCGGGTTGGAGAGGGACTGCGGGTCGATCAGCAACTCGGCGGAACCCGAGAAGTTGTTCGTCGGGTCCTCCGGGTCGTCCGCGTCCTTGCCTACGTAGCCGTAGAGCTTGACGTAGCCCGGGTCGTTGGTCCAGTCGTCCACGTCGCGGTGGCTCAGCAGCACCAGCAACTCGCCGTCCGCCAGCGAGGCCGCGATCTCGGCATCGGCGTCGAAGTCGAGCCCCGCCTCCTCCAGTTTGAGGATCAGGTTGCCGAGTTGGTTGTCGACGCCCCCGGGGCCGTCCTCGGGGAAGTACGGATGACCCGCGGGCGTGACCATGTCGTCAAGATTGAAGCCCTCCCCGTCGTCCAGGCTTCCGATCCGGAGCGTGTTGATCACGAAGTCGGCCCGCACGCCGTCGTTGGGGTTGTTCTCCACGCGCCCGGTGCCGTCGTCGGCAGGAGTGTCGGCCGCGTCGGTGCCTCCGTCGTCGCCGCCGCACGACGCGACGGTGCCCAGTCCCGCCAGTCCGACAAACGCCACCGCCAAGCCGACCGTCATCCACTTGCTCGCCATGTCCTGTCGCCTCCTCCGCGCGGGTGCGGCGCGCCCCCGACAACGACCGCCCGCAGACATTGGACGGTAGCACGGGGACCGCCTCCCGGCAAAGCCGGCGTTGCACGCGGCCTCGCCGCCCGCTACAACCGGCGGGGCGGAACGGGTCCGCCGGCTGGGAAAGGAGCACGGACGATGAAGGTCGTGGCGTTCAACGGGTCCCCGCGGCGCGAAGGCAACACCTTCCTGCTGCTGCGCACGGTGCTGGACGAGGTCGAGAAGGCCGGGGCGACGACCGAGGTGGTCCAGCTCGCGGGCCGCAACCTGCGCGGCTGCACCGCCTGCGGCAAGTGCCGGCAGAACAAGGACCGCCGCTGCTCCGTCACCCAGGACGACCTCAACGCCTGCCTCGAGAAGATGCTCGCCGCCGACGCCATCCTCCTCGGCTCGCCCGTCTACTTCACCGACCTCACCCCGCCGATGAAGGCCCTGATCGACCGCGCCGGCTACGTCTCCCGCGCCAACGGCGACCTGTTCAAGCACAAGGTCGGCGCCGCCGTCGTCGCCGCCCGGCGCGCCGGAGCCGTCCGCACCTTCGACACCCTCAACCACTTCTTCCTGATCGGACAGATGGTCGTCCCCGGCTCGAGCTACTGGAACGTCGGCATCGGCCGCGAGATCGGCGACGTGCTCCAGGACGCCGAGGGGATCGAGACGATGCGCACCCTCGGCCGAAACATCGCCTGGCTGCTCGAGCGCCTGGCGAAGGAGTGAGCGATGCGGTTCGCCCTGCTCGGCCCGACGCTCGAGGAGAACCTCGCCCTCGGATACCTGGCCGCCGCGCTGCGCGCCGGCGGCCACGAGACGACGCTCGTCCCGTTCGAAGGTCCCGCGGACACCGCGGCGCAGGCCGCCCTCGCCCGCCGGCCCGACGCCGTCGGCGTGTCGCTCGCCTTCCAGGTCGGCGCGGACGAGCTGCTCGGAGTCCCCGCCGCGCTGCGGGCACGCGGATTCGCCGGCTTCGTGGTCGCCGGAGGCGCGTTCGCCTCGCTGGCCGCCGACGACCTGCTCCGCGAGACCCCCGCGCTCGACGCGGTGCTGTGCGGCGAGGCCGACGAGTCGCTCGTCCGGCTGGCCGACGCCCTGCAGGGCGGCGCC
>CAZMRP010000570.1:0-3912 GCA_964568275.1 uncultured Myxococcales bacterium | reverse complement strand
GCCGTCGAGTTCCGCTCCGGGGGCCTGGCCTACCTCGGCCTCGGCTTCCGCATCCCCGGCGCCCGCGACCCCGCCGTCGCCCCGCTCGCCCTGCTCGACACCGTCCTCGGCGACGGGCCGTCCTCGCTGTTGCAGGCCGACGTGGTGCGCGCGCAGGAGCTGGCGGTCCACATCGAGGTGACCCAGTACCCGGAACGCGACGCCTCCGTGCTGGCGGTCGTCGCCTCGGTGCCCCCCGAGCGGTGGGGCGAGGCGCTGGACGCGATCCTCGACGTGCTCGCCCGGCCCAAGCGGGCGCCGTTGCCCGCCGCGGACCTCGAGCGGGCGCGGCGGCTGATCGCGGCGGAGGCGCTGTACGGCGCCGAGGCGGTGGAGGACGTGGCCGAGCGGATCGGCTTCGACGTGCTGGCCACCGGCGAGCCCGACTTCGAGACGCGCTTCCAGGCGCTGGTGGCCGCCACCGGCGCCGACCAGGTCCAGGCGGCGGCCCGGACCTTCCTGCGCCCGTCCCTGCTCGGCGCCGTGGTCGTCCTGCCGGTCGACGACGACGTCGACGAGGACGCCGCGCTGGAGCAGGCCCGCGAGCGGCTCCGGCAGTCGGTGCGCGAGCGGCTGGCGGACGAGCCGGACGCGCCCGCGTCCCGCGAGGCGCTCGACGTCACCCTGCCCTGTGGGGCCCGGCTGGTCGTCCGGCCCGAGCCCGGGGCGCCGCTGGTCGCGGTCGACGCCTTCTTCCCGGGCGGGCAGCTGTTCGAGTCCGAGCGAACGGCGGGACTGCAGACGTTGTTGGCGCGGCTGCTGGTCCGCGGCTCCGGCGCCACCTCCCCCGAGGAGATCGACCGGGCGATCGACGAGATGGCGGCGGCGGTCCAGCCTTACGCCGGCGCGGACACGCTGGGCATCTCCGCCACCTTCCCCGCCGCCGACGCCCTGCGCGGTCTGGCGCTGGTGGCCGACGCCCTGCGCGATCCGTCGTTTCCCGACGAGGAGTTCGAGCGCGAGCGGCGACGGCTGCTGGCCGACCTCCAGGCCGCGGCGAGCGACCCGTTCTACGTGGCGTCCAACGAGCTGTACCCGCGCCTGCTGGCCGGCCACCCGTACCGCCTCGACCCGCGCGGCACCGCCGACGGCCTGGCCCGCCTGACCCACCGGGCGCTCGTGCGCGCCTGGACCGACGGCTATCCGCTCGAGCGGCTCGTCCTCGTCGTCTCCGGCGACGTGGCCCCGGCGGCCGTCGAGCGGGCGTTGGCCGCGCGCCTGCCGGTCGGGCCCCGCCGGCGCTCGTCCCCGCTACGTGCTCCCGACCCGATCGTCGACCCGGTTCCCGAGGCGCGGCGGCAGGTGGTGCTGCACGGGGATTTCGCCCAGGCCTACGTCCTGCTCGGCTTCCGCTCCCCGGGCGGGGAGAGCGACGACCGCCACGCCGTCTCGCTGCTCGTCGAGGCGCTGGCCGGCGACACCGGCCTCTTGATGGAGGAGATCCGCGAGGGTCGCGGCCTGGCCTACGACGTCGGCGCCGAGGCGCGGCTGCCGTTGGGACAGGGGGTCGTGCTGGTGCACGCGGCCTGCGACGCGCGCAACGTCGAGGCGGTCGTGACCGCGCTCGACGAGCTGCTCGACGGGCTCGCCGACGGGGGCCTGCCCGCCGAGCGACTGGCGCACGCGCAGGAGCTGCTGATCGGCTCGTATGCCGTCGACCTCCAGCGGGTCTCGGACCGCAACCGCCTGGCGGCCCGCGGCCTGTACGTCCACGGCCGCCTGCCGACCTTCGAGGACTACGAGGCGGCGATCCGGGCGGTGACGCCGGAACGGCTGCGCGAGGTCGCCGCGGAGGTCTTCGACCCGGAGCGGTCGGTGGCCGTAATCGTGCTGCCCGGGACCGGCGAGGAATAGGGGCGGAGCGCCGACCGCCCGTTGCGACCAGCGTGCTACAGGGCCAGCTCCGGAATCTCGATGCCCAGCTCCCGCTGGATCTGGCGCAGGAGCCGCGTCTCGTCGCGCACGACGGCGAAGTGCCGGTCGGCCCGCTCCCCGTCGCCCTGGGCGAGGTAGTACAGGGCCCGCTCCGCGTTCTCCAGCACCAGCACGAAGTGCGGGTGCAGGTCGCGCAGCTCGTCCGGCGGCGCCAGCCGTTGCGATTGCTCGACCAGCGTCTCGGCCACCGCGTGCGCAACCCGGGCCAGTCCGGTGTCGTCGTCGTGCCGCTTCACGTAGACCGTTGCGCGGTTGACCCAGTCCATCATCAGCACGAACTGCGCCAGGTAATTGGGCAGCGGCGTGGCCGCCGCCGGCGGCGCGGCGGCGGCCCATGCCGCCACCAGCAGGACGGCGCCTGCCGTCCGGCAACCGGGGATCGAACGGCTTGCGTTTCGCATCGAGAACCTCGCCGCCGGAGCGCTACAGCCCCGGCCAGAACTGGCGCGCCAACGTGATCGTCGCTCCCAGCACCTCGCGGGCCCGCGGGAGCTGCTCCTCGACCGGCACCCGGGCGACGGCCTCCGCCGCCGCGGCGCCCGCCGTCGCTCCCTCCAGGGTCGCCACCACCGAGGCCGCCTGCGCCTCCAGATTGTAGCCGCCCTCGAGGAAGAACATCAGCCGCCCCTTCGCATGCCGGTCGGCGATCTGCCGGAGCCGGCCGCCCATCATCCGGTACCCGTCCTCGTCCAGCGTCAGGCCGCCCAGCGGGTCGTCCCGGTGGCCGTCGTAGCCCGCCGAGACCAGCACCGCCTGGGGTTCGAACCGTTGCGCCAGCGGTTCGACCAGCTCTTCGACCGTCGAGCGGTACTCGGCATTCCCCGTGCCTTGGGGAAACGGCAGGTTGATCGTGTAGCCGCGGCCCGGGCCCTCCCCGAGCTCCATCGGCAACCCCGACCCCGGGTAGTGCGGCCAGAGGTGGCAGGAGATGAACAGGACGCGGGGGTCCTTCCAGAAGATGTCCTGGGTTCCGTTCCCGTGGTGCACGTCGAAGTCGAAAATCAGGATCCGTTCCGTTCCGGCGGCCAGCAGACCGGCGGCCGTCACCGCGATATTGTTGAAGATGCAGAAGCCCATCGCCGACCGCCGCGTGGCGTGATGACCGGGCGGCCGGACGGCGCCGAAGGCCAGCTCGAGCTCGCCCGCTGCGAGTGCCTGCGCGGCGTCCAGGCAGCCTCCGACCGCACCCAACGCCGCGGCTCGCGTGCCCGACGAGAAGTAGGTGTCCGGGTCGAAGTAGCCGCTCCCCTGGGACAGGGCATCGAGCGCCCGCCGGACATATCCCGCGTCGTGGGCCCGTTCCAGCTCGGCAACGGTGGCCGGGCGCGCCGGAAACGGTCGGACCCGGCGTCCGATCGGGGCGGCATCGATGGCTTCCAGAATCGCGGACAGCCGCTCGGGACACTCGGGATGGTAGCCGGGGGCTTCGTGATCCAGAAACAATTCGTCGCGTACAACCCCGATTCGACTCGTTGCCGCCACTGTTGACACCCCAACACCCCCCATGCTACGAGGCCGCATGATACGCTAGATTCCCGAAACCTGCGTGCGGTTTTTCGTTGGAGGTGGAAGGGGATAGCATGCGGCTCAAGATTATCGGCATCTACGGCCTGCTCATCCTGGCCCTCGGGGCCTCGGTCTGGTTCGTCTTGGATCTCAAGCTGACCGACAGCCAGGACGCCGCGCTCCGCACCTCGGCGGATCGAGCCACGGCCCACACGCGGCGAGCCCTGGAAGCCGAGGCGATGGAGTTGGTCGCCCTGGCCGGACGCGCGGCCTCCGTGCCGCTGTTGGGGCAAGTCCTCGAGCAGTGGCACACCGTCACTTCGACCGACACGCGCGAGCGGCTGGTCAAGCTGTTCCTGACGCGTCACGTCGAGAACGACCAGCGGGTGCTCTACGAGAAGATCGCCCGGGAGAAGGGGCTGACGATTCCCG
>CAZMRP010000569.1:0-3920 GCA_964568275.1 uncultured Myxococcales bacterium | reverse complement strand
CCGGCTCTGCCGGCGCCGGTGCGGGAGCGAACGGTGCGGGAGTGAACGGTGCGGGAGCGACGGGCGCGGGGGGCATCGCCGCCGGGGGCGGCCCTCCAACCGGCTGCGGCTGGTCGGTCAACGAACGGCCGCAGGCGACGCAGAATGGTGTCCCGTCGGGGTTCTGCGTGCCGCAAAAAGTGCAGAACGTCATGCGGTCCCGGACGCTAACACGCCGGTTTCCAGACAGTCAAACGGTACCCCGGCGACTCCCCGTGAATGCCCGGCCCGCCTGGTCCGTCGATGACGCGGCCCGGACCGCCCCGGCGGCCGCGGAGGGGTCTTGCGGAGGTGCTGGGGCGATGCTAGGCTTCGAGCGTTCGAAAGGAGGGTCCAGATGAAGAAGGTGTTCGTGGGTGCTGCGTTGGTGCTGTCGATGTCGGTGCTGCTGTCGGGGTGCATCATCGAGACCTCGACCTGTGGCGCGGGCGAGTTCATGTACAACGGCATCTGCTACTCGAACGGCGCGTCGTGCGACTTCTACAACGACCAGGACTGCGTCAACCGGACCCAGGCCTGGTGGTGCAGCCCCGACGGGCGCGTCTACGTCAACGACTGCATCACGCAGTGCGCCGGTCTCGCCCCGTACGCCTGTTGCGGCTACGACCCGACCCGCGGCGACGACGCATGCCTCTGCTGCATGTCGGCGGACTGCTCCGGGTTCCAGTGCGAGCCGTAGCAGCGATTCGCTGAGCCCGGGCGCGAGCCCGGCACAGAGGTCGGCTTGTTCCGGGCACCTGCCGTAGGCCCATCGGTGGTGTTTCTGCTGTGTCTTGTCGCAGCGGCGTCGGCCTGCACCGTCGATCCGGTCCAGCCGGGCGAGCGGTGCGACGACGAGGGCGACCAGCTCTGCCGGACGCAGCAGGTGGCGTTGTTCTGCCGGGACGGGCACTGGCAGGAGCGGGACTGCTGGGTCGAGTGCAAGTACCTCGGCTACGAGGTCGGCTCCTGCGGCCTGCACTCGAGGTACGGCGACGAGACCTGCCTGTGCGCGCCGGACGCGGTGTGGAACGTCGGGGCCGCCTGCGGACACGAGGGCGACCAGGAGTGCATGTCGACCCACACGCTGCGCATCTGCCTGGCGGGCGTGGTGAGCGAGATCGACTGCGCGGCGGCCTGCGCCGGCAGCACGTCGAGCTTCTGCGGGTACGATCCGCTGCTCGGCGACGATTCCTGCCTCTGCTGCGACACCGCCACCTGCCCCTGACCCGATGGAACACCCGATCCCGGTTTCCGAACTGTCCCCGGCGGTAGCGAAGATCTGCGGTCCCGGGGCCCCGGCCCCGGTCAAGCTGATGGCCGCCCG
This sequence comes from uncultured Myxococcales bacterium, assembly GCA_964568275.1. Classification (GTDB taxonomy): domain Bacteria; phylum Myxococcota_A; class Polyangia; order DRWM01; family JAAZOP01; genus JAAZOP01. Next base: position 2,575 of record CAZMRP010000569.1, on the reverse strand, counting down.
CGGGATGCTGCCGATCCCGCAGGCCACCGACCTGGTGACGGTCCTGTACATGCTCGCGCACGAGCCGACGCCGACGCTGGTCGAGCCGGCCCGCCAGTCGCTGCTCGCGCTGCCCGAGGAGGTGGCCAAGGCCGCCTTCCTCGGCGAGCTCGACCCCCGCGTGCTCGACTACCTGGCCGAGCTGACGCGCAAGAACGAGTGGCAGCTGGCCGCCGTGCTGCGCAACCCGCGCACCGCCGACGAGACCTTCGAGCGCATCGCGGGCGGCGTCAGCGAGTCGCTCGTCGAGCTGATCGCCGTCAACGAGACGCGGCTGCTGCGCTGCCCGAAGATCATCGAGGCGCTGTACTTCAACAAGCGGGCGCGGATGTCGACCGTCGACCGGCTGATCGAGCTGGCCGTGCGCCACGGGCTGACGCTCGAGGGCATCCCCGCCTTCCGCGAGATCGCCGCCGCCATCGAGGGCCAGCCGGTCTTCGAGGCGGAGCCGGACGGCGAGGCGACCCCGGACGACGTGCTGTTCACCTCGGCGCTGAGCACCGAGCTCGGCGCCGAGGCCTCGGCTGCCGAGGTCGCGGCGGGCGGCGGCGCGTTCGACGACTTCGACAGCCCCGACGGGCCCCGGCAGGCCAAGGAGGGCGAGGGCGAGGTACCGCGGAGCTTCGACGTCTCGCGGCTCACCGTCAGCCAGAAGATCCGCCTCGCGCTGCTCGGCAACGCCGGCCATCGCGCCCTGCTGATCCGCGACCCCAACCGGCTGGTCGCCATGGCGGCGATCAAGAGCCCGGCCGTCAGCGACCAGGAGGTCGCCATCGTCTCGCAGAGCCGCGCCATCGCCGAGGACGTGATCCGCTACATCGCGGACAACCGCGAATGGACCCGCTCGTACGTCGTCAAGTACAACCTGGTGAACAACCCCAAGACCCCGATCGGCCACTCCCTGCGCTTCCTGCCGCACCTCCGCCCGGGCGACCTCAAGGCGCTGACCAACAACAAGAACGTCCCGCAGGCGCTCAGCACCGCCGCGAAGCAGCTGCTGCAGCGCCGCCCCGGCGCGCACTAGGGACGGAGCCCAGGTCCCCCGACGTTGCGCTCGCGGGCGCACTCGCCGCCGCTTCGCGTCGGCTACGTGGCTCCCCTACGGAAGATCGGGGTCACTTCTGCTGGGTGCGCTTGCGCATCTGGTCGACGAGCGAGACGATCTCCGGGGCGTTGCCGGAGCCCTTGAGCGCCGCGGCGAACAGCTGCTCGGAACGCGCGACGTCGCCCAGCATCCGCACCGTGGCTCCCGCGATCACCAGCACCTTGGCCTGGGGGTTGCCCCGGCCGAGCGTTCGCTCCACCAGCATCCGCGCCTCGTTGCGCCGCTCGCGGTCGTTGGGGTACGCCCGCACGAGGGCCAGCGCGTAGGACGCGGTGTAGATCCCGATGTCCGGGCACATCTCGAAGGCCGACTCGAGGATCTCCAGCGCGGCCTGCGGGTCGTCGCGCCAGAACAGGAAGATCTCCCCCTTGCGGAACTGGATGTCGGCGAAGTACTCGAGCCGCCCGCGGTCGTACTGCGCGTTGCGGTACTGCTTGCGCCGCGTCGCGTCCCGCAGCTGCTCGTAGGCCTCCTCGATCATCGCCGTCATCTGCTCCAGCCGCACGCGGGTCTCCGGCCGGAGGTTGCTGTAGTAGCGCGGCTCGAGGCGCGACAGCATCCGCGTCCGCGCCTCCTCGATGTCCTGGTCCGTCGACACCGGATGCGCGCTCAGCCGCTCGAAGAAGTTGCCCTCCTTCATCGTCTCGAACATCCCCGGCAGGTCCTTGATGTCCACCGGGCCGGTCTCGGTCGGGTTCTTCTCGGACAGCTCGGCCAGCCCCATCGCCAGCAGGCCGTCCATGAAGCGGTAGGTCTCGGCGATGAACAGCGGGGTGATCTCCATCACGTCCCGGACGCGCCGGGCCTGCTCCCGGACCGAGTGCAGCAGCCGCTCCTCCTTCGGGTTGAGTCGCATCCGTCCGAGCGCCTCGTCCGAGAGCGCCCCGGGGACCAGGTACCAGTTGCGGTGCTCCTCGAAGAACCTCCGCCGCGCGTCGTCGAACGGCGCCTCGCGCCACGCCTTGAGCACCAGATTGGCCAGGCCGAGGTCGTAGCGCGGGGCCTCGGTCGGGAAGCGGTTCGGCTCGCCGAGCTCGTAGCCGCCCTCGCGCCACAGCAGCGCGTCGAACAGCACCGCCTGGGCCCGCCAGCGGTCGGAGCGGGCCGCGTCGTCGGCCGCCACGGCGCCCAGCTCCAGCAGCGCCGCCGTCGGCTCGCGCCCCTCGCGGCGCAGGCGCTGGTAGGCGGCGAAGACCTTGTCGTCGATCTTCCCGCGCGCGTGCATCAGGCAGCCCAGCTCCTCGGCCGGCGCGTCCGACTCCGCGTTGACCGGCTGGCCCGGCGCGAACAGGATCCGCTTGGCGACCTGCCCGCGCCGCAGCGTGACCACCCCGGTGTAGCGCGCGGCCGACAGGTGCCGCGCCAGCCGGGCCAGCGGCCGCACCGCCAGGTCGCCGCGCCGCTCGCGCGTCAGCTCCTCGGTCGGCGCCG
>CAZMRP010000568.1:0-3924 GCA_964568275.1 uncultured Myxococcales bacterium | reverse complement strand
GCACGCCTCGAGGCCCACCTCGTTGCGCTTGGATGTGGACATCTTCTCGATGCGCCCGACGGTCACCGGCGCGACGTTGACCTTGCTCTTCCCGGCCTCGACCTCCTCGGGGTAGTGCCAGACCGGGTTCCCGTTCTCGTCGGGGGTGAAGTAGGTCTCCTTGCAGACCATCCCCTGGGTCAGCAGCCGCGCGAACGGCTCGTCGGGGACGGCGGCGGGGAGGAAGCCGAGGTCCTTGAGCACCATGTGGTAGAAGCGGGCGTACATCAGGTGGCCCACGGCGTGCTCGATGCCGCCGATGTACTGGTCGACGGGCATCCAGGCGGCGACGCGGTCGTGGCGCACGGGCCCCTGGTCCCACTGCGGGTCGCAGTAGCGCAGGAAGTACCACGACGACTCGACGAAGGTGTCGAGGGTATCGGTCTCGCGGCGGCCGGGGCCGCCGCACTTCGGGCAGGCGGCTGTCGGGAAGGTCGGGTGCCGGGCCAGCGGGTTGCCGCCGCGGACGTCGAACACGAGGTCCGGCGGCAGCACCACGGGGAGCTCCGCCTCGGGCACCGGCACGACGCCGCAGGCATCGCAGTGCACGACGGGGATCGGGCAGCCCCAGGAGCGCTGGCGCGAGACGCACCAGTCGCGCAGGCGCCAGGAGACGGTGGCGCCGCCCTGGCCGCGTTCGGCGAGCCACGCCGTGATCCGCTGCATCCCGTCGGTGTTGGGCAGGCCGTCGAACTGCGCGGAGTTCACCTGGCGCCCTTCCTCGACGTAGGCGCAGTCCATGGTCGCCGGGTCGAGGTTCGAGCCGTCGGTGGGGGCGATCACGACCTTGATCGGCAGCTCGAACTTGCGGGCGAACTCGAAGTCGCGCTGGTCGTGGGCCGGGACGGCCATCACGGCGCCGGTGCCGTAGTCCATCAGCACGAAGTTGGCGATGAAGATCGGCACGCGGTCGCCGGTGGCGGGGTTGGTGCAGTAGGCGCCGGTGAACACGCCGTCCTTGGTCAACTCGTCGGCGCGCATCCGGCGCAGGTCGTTGCGCGTCTTGTCGACGAACGCCCGCACCTCGGCCTCGCGGCCGCCGCCGCGGGCCAGCGCGAGCGCCAGCGGGTGCTCGACGGCGAGGCTCATGAAGGTCACGCCGAACAGGGTGTCGGGCCGCGTGGTGAACACCAGCAGCTCGCGCGCGTCGCCGGCGGGCTGTTCCAGCGGGAAGCGGATCTCGGTGCCGTGGCTCTTGCCGATCCGCGCCCGCTGCTCGAGCAGCACGCGCTCGGGCCACGCCCCGGCCAGCGCCTCGACGCCGGCCAGCAGCCGCTCGGCGTAGGCGGTGGTGCGGAAGAACCACTGCTCGAGCTCCTTCTGCACGACCGGCTCGCCGACCTTGTAGTCGCGGCCGTCGATCACCTGCTCGTTGGCCAGCACGGTCTGCAGCGCGTCGGACCAGTTGACCAGCGACTTCCGGCGGTAGGCCAGGCCGCGTTCGAGCATCCGCACGAAGGCGAGCTGCTCCCAGCGGTAGTACTCGGGGACGCAGGTGGCGAACTCGCGGTCCCAGTCGTAGGTCAGGCCGAGCAGCTTGAGCTGGCGGCGCATCTCGGCGATGTTGTCGAAGGTCCACTGCTTGGGGTCGAGCTTGCGTTCCATCGCCGCCTGTTCGGCGGGCAGGCCGAAGGCGTCCCAGCCCATCGGGTGCAGCACGGCCTTGCCGCGCATGCGCTGGAAGCGCGCGGCGACGTCGCCGATGGCGTAGTTGCGGACGTGGCCCATGTGCAGTCGGCCGGAGGGGTAGGGGAACATCTCGAGCAGGTAGAACTTGTCGGCGCCGGGGAGGTCCGCGGCGCGGAACAGGCCCCGCTCGGCCCACGTCCCCTGCCACTTCGGCTCGAGCTCTCCCGGCACGTACTTCTCGGCCATCGCACCCGCCTCCGCGCCCGCGCCCCGTCCCCCGGCGGCGCGGCGCGCGGAACCTAGCACCGGCGGCCGGGGCTTGTCGAACGCGCGGCGACCCGCCAGAATGCCCCGCATGATCGTGCGACAGCTGCTGCTCGGACCGATGGCCAACTTCGGCTACCTCGTCGGCGACGAGACCACGAAACGCGCCGCCGCGATCGACCCGTCGTTCGACGGCCGGCCGCTGGAGCAGGAGGCGAAGCGGCTCGGCCTGACGATTGACCTCGTGCTCGCCACGCACGGCCACCCCGACCACGTGCAGGACGTGGAGCGGCTGGCGCGGTCGACGGGGGCGAAGGTCGGTGCGCACCGCCTGTCGCGGATCCGCAAGGATCTGGAGCTGGAGGACGGGCAGCGCCTGTCGCTGGGCGGGGTGACGATCGAGGTGCTGCACACGCCGGGGCACACGCCGGACGGGGTGTGCTTCCTGGCGGGCGACGCGCTGTTCACGGGGGACACGCTGTTCGTGGGCGAGTGCGGGCGGGTCGACCTGCCGGGGAGCGACGTGCGGGCGATGCACCACAGCCTGGTGACGCGGCTGCGCGCGCTGCCGGACCACTTGACGGTCTATCCGGGGCACGACTACGGCCCGGCGCCGACGGCGAGCCTCGGCGACCAGAAGCGCGACAACTACACGCTGCAACCCCGGACCTACGAGGAGTTCGTGCGGTTCATGGGGCAGCCGTAGGGACGGACGCGGCGGCGAAGGAGGAACCCGATGCGGTGGATGGTGTGGTGGATGGCGTGCGTGACGCTGGCCTGCGGGCCGGCGACGGGCGACGGGGGCGGGGCGGCGGAGCCGACCGGGGGAGCCACCGGACAGTCGAGCGAGGCCTCGCTGGGCCTGTCCGGCTCGGGAGGCTCGGGCGGCCCGCACGGCCGGAACCCGGTCGGGCGAGACCGCGACGGCGACGGCGTCGTCGATGCCGACGATGCCTGCCCGGACGAGCCGGAGGATCGCGACGGGTTCCAGGATGGCGACGGTTGTCCCGACCCGGACAACGATCACGACGGCATCCCGGACGTGGACGACCAGTGCCCGAACGACCCGGAGACGCCCGACGGCGTGGCGGACGAGGACGGGTGCCCGGAAGGCGACGGGACGAACGTCGGGTCCGAGTACCGGTTCGTGGAGCCGATCGAGTTCGACGGCGGTTCGGACGACCTGACGGCGGACGGCGAGTCGGCGCTGCGGCGGACGGCCGAGCGGCTGGCGGCGCATCCCGAGTGGTTGGTGGTCGAGATCGCGTCGCACTCGGACCCCCGCGGGTCGTCGGAGCGCAACCTGGACCTGACGCGGCATCGCGCGGGGCTGATCCGCGAGAAGCTGATGGCGTTGGGGCTCTCCGCCGACCGGCTGATCGCCGTGGGTTACGGCGAGCTGTGTCCGTGGGACCCGCGGGCCGGCGCGAGCGGCAACCGGCGGGTGGAGCTGGTGGTGCTGGAAACGGCGGACGGCTGCACGGGGGAGCCGGTCGGTTGTCCGGCCGCGGTGGAGCAGCTCACGCTCTCGTCGCGCCTGCGCGAGTACCTCCCGGGTTCGGAGCACTGCGGGGGGACGGAAGCCCCGGCGCCGTAGCGGCGGCCAGGACGGCGGGGCGAGCCGGCCGTCGCGTTCCCGCACGTGCGCCCGGCGCAACTCGATCGCGTCGTTCCGCTGCCGGCACTCGGGGAGGTCCTCGAGCGTCCGAGCGGCCCCGGGGTTCCGCCGTCGGAAAGGGGCACGCTGGCGCCTGCAGGGACCCCGCCGGCGGAAAGGAGACGGTGAGGATGACAGCTTCTGTGGCGTGCATGGTTCGATGCCTTGGAACATCGGGTCGGGTACGGACGGCGGCGATCCTGCTGCTTGCCGTTGGGGCGCTGGTTTCGGGCTGCAGGAAGAAGGCGGCGGCGGAAGGGCCGGGGGAGGGCACGACGGCGCCGGCGCCGACGGCCGAACCGGCGGTTGCGGAGCCCGGCGGCGCGGGGGATGTC